>NZ_BCBJ01000017.1:0-82430 GCF_001320605.1 Pseudomonas sp. NBRC 111133
GGCGCTCGATCTCCCAGACTACGCAAATATCAAGGCGGCCCCTAGACCCGGGCTTTGAACAGCTCCTGATGCTGACGGCACTGCTCAGCGGTCAGCATGAATACCCCATGCCCGCCCCGCTCGAACTCCAGCCAGGCAAAGTCCACCTCAGGGTACAGCGCCTCGACATGCACCTGGCTGTTGCCCACCTCGACAATCAGCAAGCCCTTGTCGGTCAGATGGTCTGCCGCTTCGGCCAGCATGCGCCGCACCAGGTCCAGGCCGTCGTTGCCGCAGGCCAGGCCCAGCTCGGGCTCATGGTGGTACTCGGCCGGCATGTCGTCGAAGTCTTCGGCGTCGACATACGGCGGGTTGGACAGGATCAGGTCGAAACGCTGCCCCGGCAGGCCGCCAAAACCGTCACCCTGCACGGTGTACACACGGCCGTCGAGGCCGTGGCGTTCGATGTTCTGGTTGGCCACCTCAAGCGCCTGGAACGACAGGTCGGCCAGCACCACCTCGGCCTCGGGGAACACGTCGGCAGCTACGATGCCGATGCAGCCCGAGCCGGTGCACAGGTCGAGAATGCGCGCCGGCTCGCTGGCCAGCCACGGCTCGAAGCGTTTTTCGATCAGTTCGCCAATGGGTGAACGCGGTACCAGTACCCGTTCGTCGACGATGAACGACATGCCGCAGAACCAGGCCTCGCCCAGCAGGTAGGCGGCAGGCACGCGTTCTTCAATGCGGCGTTTGAGCAGGTGCTGCAGGCGTACCCGCTCGTCGTCCTCGAGCATGCAGTCCAGGTAGCTGTCGGCCACCTCCCATGGCAGGTGCACCGCACTCAGCACCAGCAGGCGGGCCTCGTCCCAGGCGTTGTCGGCACCGTGGCCGAAGAACAGGTCGTGCTCGTGGAAGCGGCTGACCGCCCAGCGGATGTAGTCGCGCAGCGTGCGCAGACGGGATGTGATCACGGGGTACTCCTATTTCAGACCGGACAAAAGTCTAACAGCCCCACCCGCACATTTGTTCCTTTGCCTTACCCAAAGGCTAGCCACAGGCCAGTAACCATGCCGCTTGCGTTGTCAACCATTCCCATTGGCGCCAAGGCAGGGGACAATAGGTATACAAAAGCCCTATCCAAGGAGCCCTTGATGTCCGTTCCAACCACGATGTTCCGCCTCACTGGCCGCGACTACCCGCCGGCCAAGCTGAGCCACGCCAGCCTGATCATCATCGATGCGCAAAAGGAGTACCTCAGTGGTCCCCTGCAGCTGTCGGGCATGGACGAGGCCGTGGCCAACATCGCCAGGTTGCTCGACGCCGCGCGCAAAAGCGGCCGTCCGATCATCCATGTACGCCACCTGGGCACTGTCGGTGGCCGCTTCGACCCACAGGGCCCGGCCGGCCAGTTCATTCCGGGGCTGGAGCCCCAGGAAGGCGAAATCGTCATCGAAAAGCGCATGCCTAACGCGTTCAAAAACACCAAACTGCACGAAACCCTGCAGGAGCTCGGCCACCTGGACCTGATCGTCTGCGGTTTCATGAGCCACTCCAGCGTCAGCACCACCGTGCGCCGCGCCAAGGACTATGGTTACCGGTGCACCTTGGTGGAAGACGCCTCGGCAACCCGCGACCTGGCCTTCAAGGACGGGGTAATCCCGGCCGCACAGATCCACCAGTGCGAAATGGCCGTGATGGCCGACAACTTCGCTTGCGTGGCCCCCACCGCCAGCCTGATCTAAGGGGCTGGGCACGACCGCCCGGCAGCCGGGCGGAACCCGATGGGCGGCAGCAGGTCGAATTCCGGATATCCACAGAGGAGAGCGGAATGAAGCTTAAAGGCAGTTTCGACGCCAAGCGCCTGCGCCCGCGCCAACCGCGTAACTGGGGCGCCCGCCTGGCGGCCGGCCTGTCGGCCCTGCTGGCGACCTTGGGCGTGCTGCTGGCCATGGCCGGTGTTGCCGGCCTGCTGGGTAACTACCCTGCCCTGCAAGAACTCAATACCAACAAGCCGCTGTCCAGCATCCTCACCGGGGCTGGCTTGTTACTGCTTTGGCTGGGTGTGCGGTTTTGGCGGCGCAGCCGTATTCGCTTGCGTCGTGGGCGGGAGTTGAACCTGTCGCCGCACCTGATGAAGAAGCATGATTGATGGCTTGGTATCACCTACGCCCCACAGTCGCGTAAACTACGCCACCCACGTGGAGGCATCATGCAAGACGACGATTTTTCCCTGTTCAAGGCCGAAGTGCGCGGCGTAAAGCAAATCCGCCACGACCGTGCCGAAGTCGGCAAGCCCAAGGCCGACCGCCAGCAGCTGGCCGGCCTGCGCCAGGCAGCGACAGTGCGCAGTGACAAGGCCCTGGTCATCGACGGCATGTCCGATCAGTTCGTTATCGACGTTGGCGCCGAAGACGAACTGATGTGGCGCCGCGACGGCGTGCAGGAAGGCCAGTTGCGCAAGCTGAAACTGGGGCAAATTCCGTTCGAAGGCAGCCTCGACCTGCACGGCATGACCGTGGAAAAGGCCCGCGAAACCCTGTGGGACTTCATCGCCGAAGCCACCAAGCTGGAAGTGCGCTGCGTGCGGGTGACCCACGGCAAGGCCGCGCGCCTGGACGGCAAGCGCCCGATGATCAAGAGCCACGTCAACACTTGGCTGCGCCAGCACCCGCAGGTGCTCGGTTTTGCCTCGTGCAGTGCCCGCCACGGCGGCACCGGCGCGGTGTATGTGATGCTCAAGCGAACCATGCTCGAAGGCCGCGACGAGTAACGCCGCGCTTGCAGCGCCGCCCGCACCGCCGTACCCTTCGTTTTTGCGATTTTTTCCCACAGGTAGATCCATGTCCCTGGAACAGAACTACACCGAGATCCTCAGCCAGATTGGCGAGGACGTCTCCCGTGAGGGCCTGCTCGACACGCCCAAGCGGGCTGCAAAGGCGATGAAGTACCTTTGCCGCGGTTATGAGCAAACACTGGAAGAAGTCACCAACAACGCTTTGTTCAGCTCTGACAACAGCGAAATGGTGCTGGTCCGGGACATCGAGCTGTATTCGATGTGCGAACACCACATGCTGCCGTTCATCGGCAAGGCACACGTTGCCTACCTGCCCAAGGGCAAGGTACTGGGCCTGTCCAAGGTTGCGCGTATCGTCGACATGTACGCCCGCCGCCTGCAGATCCAGGAAAACCTCAGCCGCCAGATCGCCGAGGCCGTGCAGCAGGTGACCGGTGCCGCCGGCGTGGCCGTGGTGGTCGAAGCCAAGCACATGTGCATGATGATGCGCGGTGTAGAGAAGCAGAACTCGACCATGATCACTTCGGTGATGCTGGGTGAGTTCCGCGAGAACGCCGCCACCCGCAGCGAGTTCCTCAGCCTGATCAAGTGATTGGCTGCTGACCCCAAGCCGACCCCGCCGGGTCGGCTTTTTCATTTCAGGAGTTGCCCATGATCGTCAAAGCCCTGCGGGTTGGCCTCGGCCAGCTCATCGTGTTCGGCGACTGGATCAGCCGCCCGGCCAAGCGCAAACGCGAAGCCGCCGCCCAGGCCCGCGTCGAGCAAGCGGCCAAGGGCCTGGCGCTGTACCAGTTCCACGCCTGCCCGTTCTGCGTCAAGACCCGCCGCACCCTGCACCGGCTGAACGTGCCGGTGGCACTGCGCGATGCCAAGAACGACCCGGTGCATCGTCAGGCCCTGCAAGAGGGTGGCGGCCGGGTGAAAGTGCCGTGCCTGCGGATCGAGGAAGGTGGCAAAGTGACCTGGATGTATGAGTCCAAAGCCATCATTGCCTACCTGGATGAGCGGTTTGCTTCGGCCTGATAATTTGTAGTTTTCCTGTACCGGCCTCTTCGCGGGTAAACCCGCGAAGAGGCCAGTACAGGCTAAAGATCAACCCACCATCGGCACATGCCGCGGGTGGCTGCTGACCCGCTCCAGCCAGGCCCTTACCGCCGGATAATCGGCCAGATCGAACCCGCCCTGCTGCGCCACATGGGTATAGGCATACAGCGCCACATCGGCAATCGAATACTGCTCACCTACCAGGTACGGCGTCATCTGCAACTGCCGCTCCATCACCTTCAGTGCCTTGTAACCCCCCTTGTGCAGCTTGCGGTACTCCTCCAGGCGCTCGTCCGGCAGCCCCAGGTAGAACTGGATAAACCGGGCCACGGCAATGTACGGCTCATGGCTGTACTGCTCGAAGAACTGCCACTGCAGCACCTGGGTACGCAAACGCGGTTCGCTGGGCAGGAACTCGCTGCCATCGGCCAGGAAGTTGAGAATGGCATTGGACTCCCACAGGTAACTGCCATCTTCCAGCTCCAGCACCGGCACCTTGCCGTTAGGGTTCATCGCCAGAAACTCGGGCGTTTCGGTCTCGCCCTTGAGGATATCCACCGGGTGCCATTCATACGGCCGGCCCAGCAGGCTCAACATCAGCTTGACCTTGTAGCAGTTGCCCGACTGGTAGTCGCCATAGACCTTGTACATTGCCCCTCCCCTTCCAAGCAGTTTTGCATTTGTGCCCAATAGTTGGCGACTGTACGGCTAAAAGCAATGGCCGCTGTATGGCAAGGATCAACCTTGCGCGCTGTAGTCTGAAAAAACTGCTTACACCTTTACAAGGACTTTGTTCATGACCGATGCCACCTCCGCACGCCTGCGGCCCCTGGCAGACAGCTCCCCGTCGGCGGTCGTCGCCGGCTTTATCGCCATGCTCACCGGCTATACCAGTTCGCTGGTGCTGATGTTCCAGGCCGGCCAGGCAGCCGGGCTTACCACTGCACAGATTTCGTCCTGGATCTGGGCGCTTTCAATCGGCATGGCGGTGTGCAGCATCGGCCTGTCACTGCGCTACCGCACACCGATCACCATCGCCTGGTCCACCCCCGGTGCCGCCTTGCTGATCACCAGCCTGGGCGGCGTGAGCTATGGCGAAGCCATTGGCGCCTACATCACCTGCGCCGTGCTGGTGCTCATCTGCGGCCTGACCGGCAGCTTCGAGCGCCTGGTCAAACGCATCCCGGCTTCGCTGGCCTCGGCGCTGCTGGCGGGCATTCTGTTCAAGATCGGCAGCGAAATCTTCGTTGCCGCACAGCACCGCACGTTGCTGGTGCTGGGCATGTTCTTCAGCTACCTGCTGGTCAAGCGCCTGTCGCCGCGCTACTGCGTGCTGGCCGCGCTGCTGGTGGGCACTGCGTTATCCGGGGCCTTGGGCCTGCTGGACTTCAGCGGCTTCCACCTGGAAGTGGCCAAACCGGTATGGACCACCCCGAGCTTCTCGCTGGCGGCCACCATCAGCATCGGCATACCGTTGTTCGTGGTGGCCATGACCTCGCAGAACATGCCCGGCGTGGCTGTGCTGCGTGCCGACGGCTACCAGGTGCCGGCCTCGCCGCTGATTTCGGCCACCGGCTTTGCCTCGCTGCTGCTGGCACCTTTCGGTTCGCACGGGGTAAACCTGGCGGCGATCAGCGCGGCGATCTGCACCGGGCCGCACGCCCATGAAGACCCGAGCAAACGCTACACCGCCGCGGTGTGGTGCGGGATTTTCTACGGCATTGCCGGCGTGTTCGGGGCGACCTTGGCGGCGCTGTTTGCGGCGTTGCCGAAAGAGCTGGTGCTGTCGATAGCGGCGCTGGCGCTGTTCGGCTCGATCATGAACGGGCTGACCGTGGCCATGAGCGAGGCGCGTGAGCGTGAAGCGGCAGTGATTACCTTCATGGTGACGGCTTCGGGGCTTACGTTGTTCTCGATTGGCTCGGCGTTCTGGGGGATTGTGGCGGGGGTACTGGCCTTGTTGATCCTCAACCCGCGTAGGGTATGACGGTAGATTGGCGTTGGGGTTGAGATCGAGCGCCGCCCGCGCGGCGCTCGATTTAAAAACCAACAGAAATCCCAAGGCCAACACTACAACCTGAAATGCCCCACCATCCCCTTCAGGTCGGTGCCCAACTGCGCCAGTTGCACACTCGACCGGGCATTGTCCTGCATTGCCAACGCCGCCTGGTCCGCACTGCCGCGAATCTGCGTGACACTGCGGCTGATCTCTTCCGCCACCGAGCTCTGCTGCTCGGCCGCTGCGGCGATCTGCTGGTTCATCTGCTGAATCAATGAAACCGCCGCAGCAATGCTGCCCAGCGCGCTTTCGGTCTGCAGCGCATCAGCCACTGCCAGGCGAACCAGTTCGGTGCTGCCACGGATCTGCGCCACCGACTGCTGGGCGTTGCCACGCAGGCTGGCAACCAGCACCTCGATCTGCTCGGTAGACTGCCGGGTACGCCGCGCCAACGCGCGCACCTCGTCGGCCACCACGGCAAAACCACGCCCCTGCTCGCCAGCGCGGGCCGCCTCGATGGCGGCGTTCAGCGCCAGCAGGTTGGTCTGCTCGGCCACGCTTTTGATCACTTCGAGCACGTCCCCAATGGTATGGATTTCGGCACTCAGGCTGTCGATGCCGGCGCTGGCTGTTTCCGCTGCCGCCGCCAATTGCTCGATGCGCTGCATGCTCTGGCGTACCACCTGCTGCCCCGACTCGACCTTGTCGTCCGCCGCTTGGGCCGCCTGCGCGGCTTCCTCGGCATTGCGCGCCACATCGTGCACGGTGGCAGTCATCTGCTGCATGGCGGTGGCCACCTGCTCGGTTTCCTCCTTCTGGCTGCCCACCTCACGGTTGGTCTGCTCGGTTACCGCCGACAATGCCTGGGCGTTGCCCGCCAGTTGCTCGATGCCCTGCTGCAAGCCACTGACAATGCCCGAAAGCCCCGCTGCCATCTGTTGCATGGCCTGCATCAGCTGCCCCACTTCATCACGGCGCGGCGCCTGGGCGTCAAAGCCCAGTTCGCCAGCGGCAATGCGCTGGGCACGGGCGATCACATGCTTGAGCGGGCCGACCACCGCGCGGGTGATCAGCCAGGCGGCCAACACACCCACCAGCAGCGCCAAGCCGGTGGCCAGGGCAATGGCCACGGCATTACGCTGCAGCTCGCCCTGCAGGGCCTGCTCCTGCCCGAGGTAGGCTTGGTCGACCTTCCCGGTGACTTGCTCGGCACTGGCCTGCAGCTGGGCTTTGAGCCCCTGCTCGCGGGCCAGCTGGTCGGTGTATTCGTTGAGCTTTTCCGAGAAGCTGCCAATGTGCCCGGCCACCTCACCCAGTACACTCTGATAACCGGCATCACTGACCGCGCCCTGCAACTGGCCCACCAGGCTGGCGGCCTCCACCGTCTGGGCAATACGTTCCTGGCTTACGCCCTCTTCACCCTTGCGGCTTTTTTCCAGGCGTACCCGCGCTTCGTCCATGGCCTGCAACATCAGCCGTGACACCTGCGCGACCTGCGCAGCCTGCTCCAGAAACTCGCCGCCCTGCTGGCCCTGGGACTGTTTGAGGGTGTACACACCGTCATCGGCAAGGCCGGACTGCAGCACATCGAGGTTATTGGCCACGCTGGACACCGACCAGCTGGCCATGTCCAGCGCCAGCTCCTTGGCCTGCACAGCCTCCACAAAGGCCTCGAATGCCTGGCCGTAGGCGGTCAGGTCGCTTTGCGCCGCCGCCAGCGAAGGCAGACCACGGGCGCGCTCGGCAAGGCCCTGCAGGCCGTTGCGCAAGGCCTCGGCCTGCTGGATGTCGGAGCGCAAGGCAAACGCCTGCTCGTGCTGGCGTAAGCGCAGCAGGTCGGTATTGAACTGGGCCAACTGGCGCAAACTGTCAAAACGCTGGGCAACGCTGTGCAAGGCAGCAATGCCGATGGCCGCCACTGCCAGGGTAAGCACCAGCACCAGGGCAAAGCCCAAGCCGAGTTTGCGGGCCATGCCCAGGTTGGCCAGCACACCGTGCTTGCTCGCGCCCATCGCCGACTCCCCTTCTGCGTGTAAGGTTATCCCGAGGGCCAAGGGTGGCAACGTTGCCAACCGATGAACAAGGGCCTGGCGTCAGAATAGTGTCAAATAGCTATGTGCGTGTCGTTTTCAGCTTGGCAGAGGTCGCCCTGCATGCCGGAGGAAAGCCTGAACACGGGAATCCTGCCCGTAAGCGACATTGATACGCAGCCAGGCTGCTGGCCTCGCCGTGGCAATCAACGGCGCTGCCAGGCACAGTATAGGCTCAGATCGCCGTCGCCCCACCGTCCACTGTCAGGCAATGCCCAGTGGTAAACGCCGCGCCGTCGCTGCACAGGTACAACACGGCGCTGGCAATTTCCTCGACCTTGCCGATCCGCCCCACCGGGTGCATGGCGGCGGCGAACTCGGCTTTGCGCGGGTCCGCCTCGTAGGCACGGCGGAACATGTCGGTGTCGATCACTGCCGGGCAAACGGCGTTCACACGGATGCCCTTCTTCGCGTACTCGATGGCCGCCGACTTGGTCAGGCCAATCACCGCATGTTTGCTGGCACTGTAAATGCTCATCTTCGGTGCCGCCCCCAATCCCGCCACCGAAGCGGTATTGACGATTACCCCACCGCCCTGGGCCAGCAACAAGGGCAGCTGGTATTTCATGCACAACCACACACCCTTCACGTTCACACCCATGATGGCATCGAACTCGGCCTCGCTACCCTCGGCCAGGCGGTTTTGCTCTATCTCGATGCCGGCGTTGTTGTACGCGTAGTCCAGCCGACCGTATGCGGTAATCAGCCGCTCATGCAACTGACGCACCTCGGCGTCGCGGGTAACGTCGCAGGCAATGAACAGCGCGTCGCCGCCCGCCGCGTGGATCAGCGCCACGGTGGCTTCGCCGCCAACCGGATCGAGGTCGGCTACCACCACTTTCAGGCCCTCACGGGCAAACGCCAGGGCAGTTGCCCGGCCGATACCGGCGGCGGCGCCGGTAACCAGGGCTACCTGGCCAGAAAAGGTCATGCTCATCGCGTGCTCCTGTGAGGGTTGGCTGGGGTTCAGAGCATAGTCAGCCACCGCAGGGCCGGGCAGCATCATCACACCAGCGGTTGGGCTACCATGCTTGTCAGTGATGTTACGGACCTGGCTACATCAACAAGGTAGATTGAACGCCTGACTCTCTCCACTGCCCACAAGGACCCGCCATGACCCAGACCAACCGCCGCTTCCTGCTCGCCAAACGCCCGGTCGGCGCCGTGCGCCGTGATGACTTCAACTTTGAGACCGTACCCACCGAACAACCCGGCGAAGGCCAGGTACTGGTGCGCAACCTGTACCTGTCACTGGACCCGGCCATGCGTGGCTGGATGAACGAAGGCAAGTCCTACATCCCGCCTGTGGCCCTGGGCCAGGTGATGCGTGCACTGGGCGTGGGCGAAGTGGTCGCCTCCAACCACCCCGCCTTCAAGCCGGGCGACCATGTAAGCGGCGCCCTTGGCGTGCAGGACTACTTCACGGGCGAGCCACAGGGCCTGCACAAGATCGACCCCAATCTGGCGCCCCTGCCCCGCTACCTGTCGGCACTGGGCATGACCGGCATGACCGCCTATTTCGCCCTGCTGGACGTCGGCCAGCCAAAGGCCGGCGACACCGTGGTCATTTCCGGCGCGGCCGGTGCGGTGGGCAGCATTGTCGGGCAGATCGCCAAGGTCAAAGGCTGCCGCGTGGTCGGTATTGCCGGCGGTGCCGAGAAGTGCCAGTACCTGAAGGACGAACTGGGCTTTGACGGGGTGATCGACTACAAAGCCGAAGACGTGCTGGCCGGCCTGAAGCGTGAATGCCCCAAAGGCGTGGACGTGTACTTCGACAACGTGGGCGGCGACATCCTCGATGCCGTGCTGACCCGCATCAACTACAAGGCCCGTATCGTGATTTGCGGCGCCATCAGCCAGTACAACAACAAAGAGGCCGTCAAAGGCCCGGCCAACTACCTGTCGCTGCTGGTGAACCGTGCGCGCATGGAAGGCTTTGTTGTGATGGATTACAGCAAGGACTACGGCAAGGCCGCACTGGAGATTGCCGGGTGGCTGGCCAGTGGGCAGGTGAAGAGCAAGGAGGATGTGGTGGAGGGACTGGAGACGTTTCCGGAGACCTTGCTCAAGCTGTTCAGCGGGGAGAATTTTGGCAAGCTGGTGTTGAAGGTCTGACTAGGTTGGGCTCGCAACCAGTTTGCTGACGCTGGTGATCTGCTTGTTCCAAACCATTTCGTAATGGCAGGACTGCACGATTGACGCCACCGGACGTGGCGTCATCAGTGCCCAGCAGGTATTGCCCGGCGAGCGAACGGAGTGGTATCGAAGCCCTGGCGCCATGAGCTTTTTCACCGATGCACCCATAGACCGGGAAACGGTGTAATCGTCTGGCGCATAAATAGCGTGCGATACCGGCAACACCGTGGCATCCAGCACGCCGGTTTCATCGAAATGGCACACCAGGCCACGGAACACGAACCGCTCATAATTCAGCCCCGGCACATTGCGCCAGTAGGCCTGCTGATGGTGCCGAACCTCCGCCACCGCCGTTTCCATGCTGTCGGCGAGGTAAAGCACGCCAAAGGCGCCATCCGCGAACCTGGAACCCTCCGGGTTCACGTGCGTGAACGGCGCTGTTGCATACGCACACCCCGTAATTCCAAAAGGTATTTCGCTACGGGGTATCAAATTCAGATTACCCAACTCATTCTGCAGACGCGGATTGGTGAGGGCCTGGAGAGCGTAGAGGATGTCGAATTCCTCTTCACTGGCCACGTCATCGAACAAAGCGATGGGCGGAAACTTCGAGTTCACCAGGCGATATGACTTGATGATCCCGCTACCCGGCACAGGACACAGGCTGACAGGCTCTACCACTGCGCACCCCGCATTGCATCAATGCGGCGGAAGGTTTCATAGAGCTGGATGAACGAACCTAGCGCCATCACCTCCAACGGCGAACGCCCGTCGAAGAACGGGTTGTGATTGTTCATGGATGGGAAGCCATACACATTATCCGGGTTGTCGAAAATGGTGCGCAGGGTTGCGTGAATGTTAAGCACCACGCTGATCCGAGCCAGTTGATCGTCGTCCAGGCTCATCGCCCGCTCAGGGCTTTTGACCCGGGTATGGGTGCTGCGCGAAATGCGTAGCACGCGCTCGATCTGCCTGGCCGTGGCGCCCCACTTTTCCATGATGTTGACCGCTGCGCGCAACCCGATGACACCCATTTCCTTTGTCGAAGCGGATTGCTTGTTGACCGCCCGGTTCATGAGCGTGGCTCCTTGTGCATGATCTACAGATACAAAATTATACTTATAAGATCTCCAGATCAACCCACGGAGCTGCGAAGCCCGCCCTGCAGCGGCTTGAACTGCCACTACCGCATCAGGGTTTCCTGGCCATCACGACCAGCGGGTTGCACTTGGCCGCCAGGCCTGAACACACAAAAAAAAGGCCAGCACCTGCGTGCTGGCCTTTTTTGAACGCGGGCTACTTACCCACGAATCTCCGCCACCACCGCCGCCAGCGCCTGCGCAGGGTCCGCAGCCTGGCTGATCGGCCGGCCAATCACCAGGTAATCCGAACCTGCATCCAGCGCCTGGCGCGGGGTGAGAATACGGCGCTGGTCATCCTGCGCACTGCCCGCCGGGCGAATGCCTGGGGTCACCAGCTGCAGCGACGGGTGCGCCGCCTTCAGCGCCGGGGCCTCCAGCGCCGAACACACCAAACCGTCCATGCCCGCCTTCTGCGCCAGCGCAGCCAGGCGCAGCACCTGCTCTTGCGGGTCGATATCCAGGCCGATACCGGCCAGGTCTTCACGCTCCATGCTGGTCAGCACGGTCACGCCAATCAGCAACGGCTGCGGACCGCTGCGCTTGGCCAGTTCTTCACGGCAGGCGGCCATCATGCGCAGGCCACCGGAGCAATGCACGTTCACCATCCACACCCCCATCTCGGCGGCTGCCTTGACCGCCATGGCGGTGGTGTTGGGAATGTCGTGGAACTTGAGGTCCAGGAACACTTCGAAGCCTTTGTCGCACAGGGTTTCGACAATGCCCGAAGCGCTGCTGGTGAACAGCTCCTTGCCAACCTTCACCCGGCACAGCGCAGGGTCAAGCTGGTCAGCCAGCTTCAGGGCGGCCTCACGGGTAGGGAAATCCAGGGCGACGATCAGGGGCGTCTGGCAGGCGGACATGGGCAGGGTCTCTTGGCAAGTCGAAAACGGCGCGCATTGTAAACGATGTGACGCAGGCTTTGGGGCCTGAGGGTCACGGAATTGGCCCGGCGGTGGCTGGCTTCTATAATTGAACCAACAGAACAGCTGTTAACTCGAATTCAATACAAGCAACGCCCCTCACCCGCTTTAGGAGAATGACAATGCCTTGGTATGCCTGGCTGATACTCATCATAGCCCTCGGCTCCATCGTCGGCGGGCTGATGATGCTGCGCGATACGGCAAAAAAACTGCCGCTGACCGAAGAGCAACTTCGCAAGGTGCATGAGCGCAATGCCGAAGCGGATGCCAAGGATGCGCAAGACCGTTGATGCACCGCATGTACCGAGCAAACTTCAGGCTCACAAGCTTATCCGTCAGAGCGGACAGGGTCATTCGTATTCGTCTGGATCGCTATAGATGACCTGCCCCATGATCCAAGGGCTCACAATTTTCGAATGCAGATCCCGCAAATAAGCCCCCATTGCTCGCGGCTATGCGCGTCGGGGCCCAAGATCGTCAGGAGCAAATACTCATCTCTCAGCAGGTGGTAGGCATAGATCAGCCAGAAATCGTCTTCTGGCTGATCCGTATCTGTCGTACGCCTGAATTGCAATTTCGCTGCGCGCCACTTCGCCTGAACTGCCTCTGTGGCTGCAAGATGGATGTGAAACATGTCTGCAAGATCTAGCTCTTCGTCCCGGCCAAAAAGGTCAGGCAGATCTCCACAGAGCTTATAGTCATGAAAATCAATGAAAAAGTCGTACCACCCTGTCGACTCTTTGAAGAGGTCCGAAACCTTTACTGCTGACAAGGACGCTCACTTAGAGACTGGAAGCTTTCCATTCTCGACATAGTAGCGGAAGGCAGCTTCACCACCACGAGCAGCGGCACGCACGTCTTCGTGCGTAAGTGACTTGTCGTTCTTTTTACGCTTGGCAACGGCTTTTTTATGGTTCTTCACGGAATCCCGGGAAAGACAGAAACAAGAACGCCGGTTTGATAGATGATGTTCGTGCGAGCAAACACATCTACAAACCGGCGTTCTTGTGCACGATATTGATACGTTTCTGCCCTTTTGGGAGGGCCTTTCTGTCACTGCTATCCAGCCTGACGGCGACGGCCTGCTGATCGACCTGATTCCACAGTCCGCCAGATTCCCCACCTGCAGCGGCTGTCATCAGCCCAGCACCACCATTCATGAATACTGCCAGCGCTCAATCCGTGACCTTCCCATTCTTGGGCACGTGGTGCGATTGAATGTGGAGCTACGACGTGTCGGATGCAGCGCATGCGGCAAGCGAATGGAGTCAGTCCGTTGGCTCGACCGATATTCGCGGATGACCAAGCGCTTGGCCGAAGCTGTGATCAGGTCTTGCCAAAGACTGCCCACCCTGCACGTCGCCGAGCTGTTTGGTTTGCACTGGGACAGCGTGCGCTTGCTGGAGCGACGGGCGCTGCAAACCACACTGGAGAAGCTACCAAAGCCCCAGCCCAGACGCTTGGTGATGGACGAGTTCGCGCTGTTCAAAGGGCATCGCTATGCCAGCGTGGTGCTGGATGCCGACACTCGTCGGGTGCTGTGGATAGGCGAAGGGCGTAGCCGAGCCGCTATCAGGCCCTTCTTTGAGGAGCTGGGGCCGGAGGGCGGTGCTCGGATCGAAGCAGTGGCAATGGATATGAATACCGCGTTTGACCTGGAGGTACGCCAACACTGTCCTCGGGCTCGCGTGGTCTATGACCTGTTTCATGTGGTCGCCAAGTATGGGCGAGAGGTCATTGACCGGGTGCGAGTCGATGAGGCCAATCGCCTGCGCCATGACAAACCCGCCCGCAAGGTGATTAAGCAAGCGCGGTGGCTCCTGCTACGCAATCCAGAGAAACTCAAGCGAGAAGATCAGCACGTACATCTGCAGGATCTACTGGCGGCAAACCAATCGCTGATGACGGTCTATCTGATGAAGGCAGAGCTCAAAGCCCTGTGGTCGCCCACCACCGCCTGGGGTTGGCGATCCGCCTGGAAGCAGTGGCTGCGCTTGGCTGATGAAAGCGAGATCCCAGCGCTGGAGCAGTTTGCTAGACGGCTGAAGGGGTACTGGCGCGGCATCCTAAGCAGGGTGCGATGGCCCATGCACACTGGGCAGCTGGAAGGGATCAACAACAGGATCAAGGTGATCAAGC
Organism: Pseudomonas sp. NBRC 111133; assembly: GCF_001320605.1. Taxonomy (NCBI): domain Bacteria; kingdom Pseudomonadati; phylum Pseudomonadota; class Gammaproteobacteria; order Pseudomonadales; family Pseudomonadaceae; genus Pseudomonas; species Pseudomonas sp. NBRC 111133. Next base: position 14,244 of record NZ_BCBJ01000017.1, read on the forward strand.
GGATGGCTTACGGCTACCGGGACAGCGAGTTCTTTTTCATGAAGATCAAGAGTGACTTTCCCGGCAATCCGTGAAGAACCTTTTTTATGGGCTGCGGCTTTTACAATCATCTCCGCCTCCTGTAGCGGGTGTGCTGATACTCATGATAGGCGCTGAGGTGTTTTCGATCAATGCGCAGGGCCGGGCCGGGGCATGGCCCCGACCCTCCCCACTTACTCGACCATCACCTTGTCCCGGTTGCGCTCTAGCAAGGCGTTGCCAATCCCCTTGATTTCAAGCAGCTCATCCACCGAAGCAAACGGCCCGTTGGCCTCCCGATAGGCCACGATGGCCTCGGCCTTGGCTTTGCCTATGCCGTTCAGCTCTTTCTGCAATGTCAGCGCGTCAGCCTTGTTCAGGTCCAGCCGCTGTGGCTGCTGCACCTGCTGCTGGCTCACGACCGGCACCGGCTCGGCCACCACCGTGGTGCTGGCCGGGGCGGCGCTGAGGGAGAAAGACAAACCGGCGAACAGCGGTAGCAGCAGGTACGACAGAACGTTATTGCGCATGGTCAACACTCCTTGGGTTGGTCATTTTCCAGCAGCCGTTTTCCTTCGGCTGCGCCACAAACCCTAGCGGTTAACCCGGTAGTAAAACACCCACCCTCAGCGGCCAATGGTTACCGAATCGGTCTGCAAAACAGTCAACTTCGGCCACCCAATAGCACTGTTAACCTCGCTAAGGCCGGCCCCGGCCCTGTGCCTGCTGCCAGCTCTGCGCCGATAGGGTAATGCCTGCCTACTCACGCCCGGCCACATTCCTACACCACCCGCCGAACCAGGCCTGCCCGGTGACGCTAAGACATCAAACTGGCACCGCGCCGACCACCTGCTAGATTTCTTGGGCAATGGTCAACGGGGCAGCGTCAAGGCCCTGAACAAGAGGATCAGCGCCGTGCCCCTCAAAACCCTCACTGTTTTCGGTACCCGCCCAGAAGCCATCAAGATGGCGCCCCTGGCGATCCAGCTGGCCGAAGACCCGCGCTTCGAAGCCCGGGTGTGCGTAACCGGCCAGCATCGACAAATGCTCGACCAGGTGCTGGAACTGTTCGGCATTCACCCCGACTACGACCTGAACATCATGAAGGCTGGCCAAGACCTGACGGGGGTGACCACCGCCATCTTGCAGGGCATCAAACCGGTGCTGGCCGAGTTCAAGCCCGACATCGTGCTGGTGCACGGCGACACCGCCACCACGTTTGCCACCAGCCTGGCGGCCTACTACCAGCAAATTGCGATAGCCCACGTAGAAGCTGGCCTTCGCACCAACAACCTGTACTCACCCTGGCCAGAAGAAGGCAATCGGCGCCTTACCGGCGCCCTTGCCGCCCTGCACTTTGCACCCACCAGCACCTCGCGGGATAACCTGTTGCGCGAAGGCACCGACCCTGCGCATATCTTCATCACCGGCAATACCGTGATCGACGCCCTGCTGGAGGTAGAGCGCAAGCTGCAAAGCCCCGAGCTGGCTGCCCGCTTTGCAAGCCACTTCAGCTACCTTGAAGCAGGCCGCCGGCTGTTGCTGGTAACGGGCCACCGCCGCGAGAACTTTGGCGATGGGTTCGAACGCATCTGCCAGGCCCTTGTGCAGATAGCGCGGCAATTCCCGGAGGTGGAAGTGGTGTATCCGGTGCACCTCAACCCGAACGTGCACGAGCCGGTGAACCGACTGCTGGCAGATGTGGGCAACATCTACCTGATCGACCCACTTGATTACCTGCCGTTCGTTTACTTAATGACCCGCGCTACGTGATTCTTACCGATTCGGGGGGTATCCAGGAGGAAGCGCCATCGCTGGGTAAACCGGTGCTGGTGATGCGCGATACCACCGAGCGGCCTGAAGCAGTGGCAGCGGGAACCGTAAAACTGGTAGGGACGCAGGTGGCGTCGATAGTCACGCAGTTGACTAGCTTGTTGACGGATGAGGCGGTGTATCGGGAGATGAGCATCGCCCATAACCCATATGGCGACGGCAAAGCGTGTGCGCGCATCCGTGAAGCCTTGGCGGGGTTAGGGTAGGTGCGGGGGTTGCCAGGCGCTTGCCTTTGTTTTTTGGCCGCCAGTGAGATCGAGCGCCGCCCGCGCGGCGCATCGCGAGCTACGCTCCCTCCCACGTTTGTTTCTGGCCAGTAGCGCCTGTGGCAGGCGCGCGCGACCGCCCTATTTGTACGACGCGACATCGAGCCATGCGCCAAGGCGTCCGCGCGCAAATCCCATAGGCATAATTGGCCCGAAACAAAAGTGGGAGGGAGCGTAGCTCGCGATGCGCCGCGCGGGCGGCGCTCGATCTCGAAACCATCGCAACACCCGAGCCAGGCATCCATTCAGCCCCGGTGACGACCGCGGAAATGATTGATTAGCCCTTGGGTCGAGCAGTCTTCCGCGGGCTCTTCCAAGTTGCCCATGAGGCGCTGGTAGACACCTTCGCCTAATTCCTTGCCCAACTCCACGCCCCACTGGTCAAAGGCGTTGATACCCCAGATAACGCTCTGCACGAACACTTTGTGCTCGTACATCGCCACCAGTGCGCCCAGGCGGCGTGGGCTGATGCGCTCCACCACCAACGTGTTGCTCGGGCGGTTGCCCGGGATCACCTTGTGCGGGGCCAGCTTGGCGATGTCCGCTTCGTTCAGGCCTTTGCTGCGCAGTTCGGCTTCGGCTTCTTCACGGGTCTTGCCCTGCATCAGCGCCTGGCTCTGCGACAGGCAGTTGGCGTACAACCACTGGTGGTGGTCGGCCACCGGGTTGAAGCTCACCACCGGCACGATGAAGTCGGCTGGAATCAGCTGAGTGCCCTGGTGCAACAACTGGTGGTAGGCGTGCTGGCCGTTACAGCCAACCCCGCCCCAGATCACCGGGCCGGTATCGGTCTTCACCGGGGTGCCATCCTGTAGCACGCTCTTGCCGTTGGACTCCATGTCCAGCTGCTGCAGGTGCTTGGTGATGTTACGCAGGTAGTGGTCGTACGGCAGGATCGCGTGGCTGTTGGCGCCCCAGAAGTTGCCATACCACACACCCAGCAAGGCCAGCAGCACCGGCATGTTCTTGTCGAACGGCGCGGTCTGGAAGTGCTGGTCCATGGTGTGGGCACCGGACAGCAGTTCCTTGAAGTTGGCTGTGCCGATGGCCAGGGCAATTGGCAGGCCGATGGCCGACCACAGCGAATAGCGCCCACCCACCCAGTCCCACATCGGGAAGATGTTCTCTTCGCGAATACCAAAGGCCACAGCCGCGGCCTTGTTGCTGGAAACCGCGATGAAGTGGCGGTAAAGCTCGGCCTCCGAACCGCCCTGGGCCAGGTACCAGGTGCGCGCAGCCATGGCGTTTTTCAGGGTCTCGAGGGTGTTGAACGACTTCGACGAGACGATGAACAGCGTGGTTTCGGCGCGCAGGTTGGCCGACAGCTCGTGGAACTCGCTGCCGTCGATGTTCGCCAGGTAGTGGCAGCGTACGCCACGCTGGGCGTAGGGCAGCAGCGCCTCGGAAACCAGCTCGGGGCCAAGGAACGAGCCGCCGATGCCGATGTTGACCACGTCGGTGATCGGCTTTTCGCTGTAGCCGCGCCACAGGCCGTCGTGGATGCGCCCGACCAGTTCGGTGATCTGGTTGAGTACCTTGTGTACTTCCGGCATGACGTTCACGCCGTTGACGCTGAGCTTGTCGCCCACGGGCCGGCGCAGGGCGGTGTGCAGCACCGGGCGGCCTTCGGAGGCATTGATGATTTCGCCGGCGAACATCGATTTGATGGCGTCTTGCAGGCCCACTTCGTTGGCCAGGCTGACCAGCAGGTCGCGGCTTTGTTCGGTGATCAGGTTTTTCGAGTAGTCGAGGAACAGGCCGCAGCAGCTCAGGGAGAACTGGTCGAAGCGTTGGGCATCGGCGGTGAAGGCTTCGCGCATGCTAAAGGCTTGCATGGCTTCACGATGCTCATTCAGCGCCTGCCAAGCCGGCAAGCGTGTTACATCATGGGGGTTACGGTAATACGACATTGCAACTCGCTTCCTTCATGTACATCTTTCCTTGGGTAACCCCACTGATAAGGGCCTGGGTCGCAACCACTACCACGGCCTGAACCGGAAGGCCTGCGTGATCCCGCCTTAGTACCCTTGCCTTTAGATCAACCCGGCATTGTAAATGGCCTTACCGCCTGGGTACCAGCCTTGGAGCGCAACAGGATCAGCTGTCTACCCGTCATCGGCCCTATTTGTAAAAAAGTGTACCGAACCGACCACAAAAATGTATCATTGGATCCATTAAAAGATAGTGGCTTTTTGACTTCATAAGGACATGGCGTGGTTGGCGATCCCCAGATTTGGCAAGACGAATACCCTCATGTTGTGCGTTACCGTGATGCCACCCTGCATTTTCAAACCGCCCTTCCCCGCCATACCCGGCAAGCCATCGAGCAGTTGGTAGAACAGGTGCCAGCCGCCAAACGCGTGAGTGCGCCGCTTCCGTGTAGCGCCAGCGGGCTATTCGCCAAACGGGAAAAGCTCGACTCGCTGAAAAAAAAATGGCGTATGCAGCGCGGCAACCCGAAGCGCAACGGGATGTACGATTGGCCCATCGAAGAGCTGATCAATACGCGTGAAGCGAGCAAACGAGGCGCCCGGGTGCCCGAGCTGATCGGTTATGGATACACAAGCTCGAAGCTTGGGCTGATGCAGGACTTTTTCCTCATTACCGAACTGCTGCACGATCACGTCGACGGCATCAGCAGAATCCGCACGTCACCCGAGGCAGTGAACGCCGTAATCGAGGCAACCTTCGAACTGTTGCATGCCTTGCAGCGCCGAGGGGTTACGCATATGGACCTGTGGGTTGCCAATGTCATGCTGCCCGCGCAGGGCAAAGCGCGCGCCATCGACCTGGAGAACTGCTTCTTCGGCCACACGGACTACCCGGATGAAACCCTGGGCTTTCAGTTCGGGTTTATCTACTTCCGGGAGATTTATCGGTACATCACCGAAGCGGACTATGACAGCGCGGTAGAACGGGCGCTGGCCAAGCACTTCCCGAACGTTGATCGCGCTGGGTTCGACCGTATTTATGCATTGGCCAAGCATCAGGAGGTGGGGCGCCTGGAGCGGCGTGACATCTTCCACAGCGGCGTGCTGAAAAGCCGATGGTAGTGCCTGGCGCCAGTCGGTTGATCGATCAGCGCCGTTCATGCGGCCCGTAGCTGGCAAGCCGGGCCGCATTAGCTGACAGCCTATCGGTCCAACGGCCCCTGGCGCCGTTGCAGATACACCCAATCCACGATTTCCCCCTGGGGCGAGTAACCGCTGACCAGCTCTCGCAACAACTGCCGCACACGGGTGAAGTCATCGTCGGCAACCGCCGCCAGCAACTGGGTCAGCCGCTCTCGTAGAAGCTCCCACGCCAGAAAGTCTTCGTTAGCGGCCATGATCATCGGGTGAGCGGTGGGCGATACGTCATCACCGATGAGCAACTCTTCATACAGCTTTTCACCAGGGCGCAGCCCCGTGAAGTCGATGGCAATATCGCCCTGCGGGTTGCTCTGGCTGCGCACACTCAGCCCCGAGAGGTGGATCATTTTCTCGGCCAGCTCGACAATACGTACCGGCTCCCCCATATCCAGCACGAATACATCGCCGCCCTGCCCCATGGCACCCGCCTGCACCACCAGTTGCGCGGCTTCGGGGATGGTCATGAAGTAACGGGTAATTTTCGGGTGAGTGACCGTCAACGGCCCACCGGCCTTGATCTGCTCATGGAACAGCGGAATCACCGAGCCGGACGAGCCCAGCACGTTGCCGAAGCGCACCATGGTGAAGCGGGTCTTGTTCACCCGGGCAATCTTGCTGCTGTCGCCATACATCACCGGTGCCGCCTCACGGCTCAGCGCCTGCAAGATCAGCTCGGACAAACGCTTGGTGCTGCCCATGACATTGGTTGGCCGCACGGCCTTGTCGGTGGAAATGAGCACGAAGTTGGCCACGCCGGTCTGCAACGCTGCCTGGGCAGTGCACAGTGTGCCGTACACATTGTTGAGGATACCTTCAGCGATATTGTGCTCGACCATGGGCACATGCTTGTAGGCTGCAGCGTGGTAGACCGTGTCGACGCGCCAGGTAGCCATCACATCGACCAGGTGCTGCTGATTGCGTACAGAACCCAGAATCGGCAACAGCCGCACCGACAGCGACTCGCGCACAATGCGCTGCTCCAACTCGCTCAAGATGCTGTAAAGGTTGAACTCACTGTGATCGAACAACAGCAAGGTGGTTGGCCCCTGCCCCATGATCTGACGGCACAGCTCAGAGCCTATGGAACCCCCAGCCCCGGTAACCAGAACGGTTTGCTTGTAGATGCAGCGCTCAAGCAGCCCCTCCTGAGCGGGTACCGGGTCCCGCCCCAACAGGTCGGCAATGTCCACGTCCTGAATGTCGTCCACCCTCACCCGCCCACTGGCCAGGTCGGCGAAGGCCGGCACGCTGCGTACGTGCAAGGGGTAGGGTTCGAGCAAGGCGAGGATGTCCCTGCGCCGGGCTCGCGAAGCGGAGGGTAGCGCCAAAAGGATTTCCTGGGCGCCGGTTTCTTTGATCAACTGGTCGAGGTGCTTGGGCTTGTACACCTGCAAGCCTGAAATCACACGGTTGGCAAGGTCGCTGTCATCGTCAATGAAGGCCACGGGGCGCATGGCCCGGCCCATACGCAGGGCTGCCAACAACTGGTTGCCAGCGGTACCTGCACCATAAATGGCGACCTTGACCAGGCCGTCGTCGCGGTTGGCGAACGGTATCTGATGAGAGCCGGCAAACCAGTCCCCCAGAAAATACTGGCGCATGATCAGGCGCAGGCCCCCGATGATGACCATGCTCAACCACCAGTAGTTGAAAATGATCGACCGCGGCACGACAACTTGATGGTTGCTGTACCAGTACACCACCACCGCCAGGATCAGTGACGACAGTGTCACAGCCTTGATGATGGTCACCAGCGCATCATTGCCAAAATAGCGCATGACCGCCCGGTACATGCCAAAGCGGATAAACAACGGAATGGCAACCACCGGGGCGGCGAGGAACAGCCAGCCATGCTCGACAATAGGGTTGTACATTTCATCGACGCCCAGGCGCACGATAAAGGACAGCCACAATGCAAACCAGATCAGCACAATGTCGGTGCACACTTGTACCAGGCGTTTGTTGCGCCGGGACAAGTTGACAAGGTACTCACGCACTTTTTGATTTTTTGCGTCGCTCATCCAGTTATCCTCTGCGCATCGGGGCTTCGATTGACTGACCAGAGCGCTTCTGAGCAGAACCGAAGGTTCAGCAGCGCGAAACGACGCCTTCCTTGTTCGACCATCCTATTCCTTTTTCCCTGCCTGGTAGATCAGCGCCAACACTATAAGAGGCGCGTACGCCACCATCGTTCCCAGCGCACCGTCGAGTTTCAACAGCACCACCGCCGTAGCCACAGGCAACAGCCAGCCAAGGTTGATGGCCGCCACTGCCAGGCTGACCGGGCGGTGGCCGGCGTAGCGACGCGAGGCATACTGGTAGGCATGGCTGCGGTGCGCCTGGTACACCTTGTCGCCCCGCAGCAGCCGCCGTGCGAGGGTGAACGTGGCGTCCACCACGAACACTCCCAAAAGTATTAACCACCCCCAGAATAATAGCGGGTTTATCCAGCCTGCCATTAATGCCAGCAGGCCCAGGACAATACCCAGGAAACCACTGCCGGCATCGCCCATGAAGATGCGTGCAGGCGGGAAATTCCAAACCAGGAAGCCGGCCACCGTGGCCGCCAGCAACATTGGCAACAAAGCCTCTTGGGCATGCCCGGCCAACCAGTACAGCAGGCTGCCCCCAAGGCATACGCAGATAGCCTCGATGCTGGCGATACCATCGATGCCGTCCATGAAATTGTACAAATTGAGCAACCACACCAAGTACAGCAGCCCGATGATGATACTGAGCCAGGCTGCAGACAACGGCACGCCAAAAATCGTCATCGGTGGCAAGCCGCCGATCCAGAAAAGCCCCCAGCCGGCCGCAATGAAATGCCCCAGCAAGCGCCAGCGCGCGGCGATGTGGCCATGGTCGTCCATGAAGCCGACCAGCGCTACCGCACCACCAGCACCCACTATTGCCAGCACCGCCTCATTGGCGAGTGCGCCAGACCAGCCAAGCGGCACCAGGCCTAGCAGAAAGGCAAATACGAACGACAGGCCACCCCCACGAGGCGTAGGCAAGGAGTGGGAGCTTCGCGCATTGGGGATATCCAGGATACTGCGTGCCAGTGCATAACGGCGCAATGCGGCAGTCATCAGTAGCGAAGCCAACCCCGCCACAACAAGAAGGAGCCAAATCATCAATATCGGTGTTCCAGAAATGAGCGGGCGGTTATCTGCAGGCCCTGGTCGAGCGTCAAAGGCGGCGTCCACCCAAGCAGTTCGCGATTTTTTCGAATGTCCACTTGCAACGACCCTAGCAGTCGCAAGGCCAGGTCACCTCGCCCGACCAAGCCCGCTGCAAACTTCAGAGCCCCCACAGGCACAGGCAGAAGCCGCACCGGCCGACCCAAAGCCTGGCCCAATGCACGCAACAAGACAGGCAACGAAACATCGTCACCATCGCTGGCGATAAATACTTGATTGGCCGCCGCGGGATGCTCGATACAGGTAACGATCAAATCGACCAGATTGCCTAGCGATACCAGGCTGCGCCGGTTATCGACGACCCCAAAGGGTAACGGTAGGCCCCGCTGCACCCAACGCATCATGCTGTGGAAGTTGGCTTTTACCCCTGGCCCGTAGACCAGCACTGGGCGTATCACCACGACTTCCATGTCGCAGCTAGCCGCCAGTTCGAACAAACCCTGCTCGGCTTCCTGCTTGGAAATACCATAGGCATCCACGGGCGCTGGTGCATCGTCTGCGCGCAATGGACGACCAGGCTGACTGGTTTCGCCATTGACCTTGATGGAGCTGATAAAGACAAAGCGCCGCACCCCCGCAGCAGCCGCTTGCCTTGCAAGGTTCAGGGTGCCTTCCACGTTCACCTGGCGAAATGCGGCCAAACTATCGGCAGCGGTTTCGTTCATCACGTGTACACGCGCAGCGGCATGCACCAGCACATCAACACCTGCCAGCGCCGCAGCCCAGTCGGTAGAGGCATTCAGATCGCTGACAATAGCAGCCTGGACGCCAGCTGGAAGCGGTGTGCCGGCCACACGCACCGCGCCCCGGGTGGCAAAGGCAGCCTGCGTGCTCAAGGTATGGCAAAGCGCGCGTCCTACGAAGCCGCTGGCACCAGTGACAAAAATCGTGCGTCTATCCATGAAAGCTGTCTCGGGTCCCTGCTGCTTGCAACACCTCGTTGGCGTCAGTGCCAATAAGGGGTAAACGCGGCAGTATACATCTAAGGTGTACGGCGCTCGACACCGATTCTGTAGGAAGAAAGCCAAGCGCACCCGGCGCCCCGCCTCGTAGCGACTGCCTGGCCAGGCAGCCGCTACGTAGCAATGTGAACAACCTTAGGCATGCTGCTTTGAGCGTCGACTCAAGTGCGCGCATCCAGGCTTGCCACGTCGCCACCCGGCAGGGTGGTCTCAGGCACAGGACTGAGCCACACGTTTACGTTGTCGACACTCTCCTGATTCAACTCGCCCGCCCAGCGACTGAGCAGGAACAGGTTGGTAATGAAGTCATACTGAGACTTGAGCAGATCGCGGCGAGCCTTGAACTCGTTCTGCACGGCAGTTAACACATCTACCGCATTCACCACACCAAAGGTAAATGCCTTCTGCGCCGCCACGCTCGACTTCTGTGCCGAAGCCAACGCATTGCGGTTGGCGCGTATTTTCTCGACGCTGGATTGCGCTGTCAGGTAGGCCGTGGTGGTCTCCTTAACAACCTGCCTGCGAATACCCTCCGCTTGCACCTCCGCCGCCAGTTGCTGGTCATACAAACCGCGCACGCGAGCCGAGGTAGAGCCGCCGCTATAGATCGGGATTTTCAACCCCAGGCTGGCAACATAGCTATCGCTACGCGGCGCCTGGGTGTTGTCATAACCCTGGTCGCTCTGCTGGGCACTCACGCTCAGGGCAAGTTGTGGGTAATGCTCGCCCTTGCCTTCACGCACCGCAGCATTCGCAGCTTCCGCGTTGCTTTGGGAAGCCTTGAGCATCGGGTTTGTTTCAACTGCCTGGGTAATCCAGCTTTGCAGCGGCCGCGTCGGCGCCTGCAGGGTTACATCGTTGCGTACCCGGCTGAGCGGCTCGTGGATAGGCCGCCCGACAATTTCGGCCAGCGCCTCGCGGCTGACCTGCACCTGGTTGCGCGCATCCACCTCTTGGGCCGCCAAGGTATCAACCCGCGCTTGCATGTCCAGCTTGTCGGTAATTTTTGCCATCTGCCGGTCGAACATCATGCTGACACGGTCCAGGTTTTTTTGCGTGGCCCGGCGCTCTGCCTGAACCAGCGCCAACTCGTCATCGGCAGCCAGGGCAACGAAGTAGCGCTTGGCCAGGTCCACCGTCGCCTCTGCCAGCGTGTCCTCGGCCTGCTGCCCTTTCTGCGCCTTGACGCTCTTGGACTTCTGGTAACGCTCCCAAGCCGGTTTGTTGTACAGGTACTGGGTGAGGCTGAGGGAATAGGTTTCGTTGTTGTAGATGTCGCGGGTGGCTTCGTTCTTGCGCAGTACGCGGCTGGAGTTGGCGTTGGCCGACACCTGCGGCAGCAGTTGGCCCAGTGCCTCGCGCTGCTGCTCGGTGGCGGTGCGAGCATTGGCGTAAGCCGCCAGCACCCGCGGATCTTCAAGGCGCGCTTCGCGGTACAGGCCAGCAAGGTCCAGGGCATAGGTTGATGCCGAAACACCCTTGGCCGGCTCGGCGGCCAGGTTTTTAGACTCAACGGCCGTTGCCTGCAAGGCCGTCAAGCAAATGAGTACACCAGGTAGCAGACGCAACACGATCATTCCTCAATCAGCGATTGAGCGAACATGTTGCTCGCCGGTTTCAGCAGGTATTCCAGCATCGTGCGCTCGCCTGCATTGATCAACACCTCAGCGGGCATGCCCGGCTGCAACTTGCGGTTGCCGAGCTTTTTCATGCCGTCTTCCGACACTTTCACCCGCACCAGGTAATAAGGGTCGCCGGAGTGCTCATCGGTAAGCCGGTCGGCCGAAATGCGCACCAGATTGCCTTCGATGACCGGCGTAGTGGCAGCACTGAACGCGCTGAAGCGGATATCTGCGGTTTTACCCAGCTTTAGGCGGTCGATGTCCTTAGGGTCAACCCTGGCTTCGACAACCAGTTCCGATGCTTCCGGGACGATATCCAGCAAGGGCGTGGCCGCACTGACCACACCGCCAATGGTGTGCACCTTCATGTCCAGCACCATGCCGCTTTCCGGGGCGCGGATTACCACGCGCGACAACCGGTCGCGCAATGCCGCTTCTTTTTCCTGGAGGTCGAACACCTTGGCCTGCACGTCGGACAGTTCGTTGGCCACATCCGAGTCAAACTTCTTCTTCAGTTGCACGATCTGAAGTTCGGTCTCGCCGATTTGCAGCTTGGTCTTGCTGATGGTCGACTCATGGTCGGCCACTTCGGTCTTAAGCATGTCAAGGCGGCGCTCTTGCTCCAACAAGCGCTGGTTATCGACGAAGCCTTCGGCCAACAGCTCTCGCAATTGCTTGATTTCGCCGCTGTATGACTTCTCCAGGCCTCGCTTTGTGCGGATCATTTCACTAAGGCCAACGATCTGCTGCTTCATCTGCTCGATGCGTTCGCGGTTGACCGAGATCTCACCCTGCAACGAATTGTGACGGGCCGTGAAAACCTGCAGTTCGCCGTTCAGCGCCTCACCGGCACGGGCCGAATCGGTGCCATCCATCTCAACTACCGGGATCGCATCCAGGCCGTCGCGCTCGGCGCGCAGCCTAGCTTCTTTATAACGGGCCACAATCAGCTGGTTGCGTGTGGACTCGTACTCGGCGCTCAGCTGGCTCTCATCCAGCACAATCAGCGGGTCGCCTTTTTTTACCAAGTCACCATCACGGGCATGCAGCTCTTTGACGATGCCGCCCTCAAGGTGCTGCACGGTCTTGCGGTAGTTTTGCACGGTGACTACACCCGAACCGTGCACTGCGTTGCTCAAGGGGGCAAACGCAGCCCATGTACCAAAAATGCCAAAGGTGACAAACACAATGGTAAGGCCGAGACGACGTATACCCCGGTCGGATGTGGGCATGTCATCAAAATTGTGGTCGAACGTGTTGATAGCTTTACTGCTCATCTGAAAGTCCTTTTACGCGCCAGTACTGGTCGGTACGACCGGCGCTGCGGCAGCAGGCGCTGGGGAAGCTGGGTTGGGTGTAGCGGCGGCAGGGGCCTGCGCCGCGGCGGCCTGGCCGACGCGCTGCTGGCCCTTGGCTTGCTGTGCGGCCAACTCGGCGATAACACGGTCACGCTCGCCATATAGCGAAATGGCCCCACCAGCCATGACCAGAATGCGGTCCAACCGGGTCAGGATATTGGGGCGGTGCGAGACGATGAACACCGTAGCGCCGGTTTCCTTGAGCTTTTGCAAGGCAACCCCCAAGGCACGCTCGCCGACATCGTCCAGGTTGGAATTAGGCTCGTCGAGCACGATCAAACGAGGGTTACCGTAGATAGCCCGCGCCAAGCCAACACGCTGGCGCTGGCCGCCGGACAGGTTGACACCGTCGCTACCGATCACGGTGTCGTAGCCATCCGGCAGCATCAGGATCATTTCGTGCACGCCAGCCATTTGTGCCGCCTGCACCACTTTTTCCGGTTCGATTTTGTCAAAGCGTGCGATGTTTTCGCTGATACTACCTTCGAACAACTCGATATCTTGCGGCAGGTAGCCCACATACTGACCCAGCGCTTGTTTGTCCCAGCTGGCGATATCGGCACCGTCCAGACGCACCACACCATGCTGCGGCGGCCAGATGCCCATCAACGCTCGTACCAGGGTGGACTTGCCAGCCGCACTTGGGCCGACGATACCGACGATGGAACCAGCGGGCACCACGAAGCTCATGTTACGAATCACGGGTGCCTTGGCGCCCGGCGGCGCAACAACCAGGTTCTCTACCTGGATCTGGCCTTCGGGTGCCGGCAGCGGCATACGCTCTGGCTCCTTGCTCAGGTCGTCCAATACCTTGCTCAAGCGGTCGTATTGCACTTTGGCCGCGACGAAGCCTTTCCAGCTGCCGATCATCTGATCGATGGGCCCCAATGCCCGCCCCAGCAGCAAGGAGCCCGCCATCAGCAAGCCTGGGTTGATTTCGTGGGTAACCACCAAGTAGGCACCAATGGCCAGCATGATCGACTGCGACCAGGTGCGGAAGGTTTTCGAGATGGTACTGACGATACCACCCTTATCACTGGCCTCTGACTGCATCAGCATGATACGGCGCTGGCGCTTGGCCCACCGGTTCATGAGCGTTTCAAGCATGCCCATCGACTCGATGACTTCCGCGTTACGCAGCGTCTTGGTAGTGACAACATTAGAGGCGACGTTCTCTTTGTTGGCATTTGCCAAGGCATTGGCAGTCAACCGGTGATTGACCACAGCCAAGCCAGCGAGGACCAGCCCGCAAGCCAATGTCATGTAACCAAACCAAGGGTGGAACAGGAACATGACAACGGTATAGATAGGGAACCATGGCGCATCGAAGAACGCGAACAAACCTGAACCGGTAAAGAACTGGCGTAGCGCCGTAAGGTCGTTCAGCGACTGCGCCGTGGCATCCGCACCACCGCTGGAGAGCGCGCGCTTGAAGCTTGCGCGATAGACATCGCGGCTTAGCATCACATCCAGACGGTTGCTGATACGCACCATGATTCGCGAACGCACCCACTCCAGGGCGCCCATCGTTGCGATCAGCACAGTCAGGATCAACGTCAACATCAAAAGGGTCGACGTGCTACTGGATGGGACCACCCGCCCGGATATCTGGATCATGTAGAAGGTGGGCACCAGCATCAGTGCGTTGACGAAAAAGCTGAAGAAGCCGACCGACAGGAAGCTGCTTTTGCAGGCTTTAAGAGCGGCTTGCAGGTTGTTGTCAGATAGAGAACTCATGGTATCCATACTGAGATAGGCGAAAACGGCCGGCAGTGTACCACCCACTTCCAACGAGGAGGGCGCCGGTTGGCGACTTGGCGCTCATCTGTGCCTCTCGCCTGAAAACTTTGTGAATAAACAGTGACCAGCATCAAAACGCCACAATTCAACCCCGACCAACCGTGGCGCCGTGAATCGGTACCGCCGACCTGAGGCTGCCACACCAGCGAAGCGACAGACGGCGCCCGTTTTGTCGCAACAGCATTCGCCCTGCCAGAAATCCCCTACAAGACTGTCAAGCTTTATCTGATAAAATTTCAAATCATTGATTTAAATGGATTTTTTTGCAACATTACACGGCCGTTCAACTCACCAGGTTATCCAGCAAGCCAACCCGCAGACAGCTAAGAGGATGATTTTGTTCAATTTCTTGGTGAAAGTTTTTTTACCTTTGTGAGTTGACAACTTTTCCTACACATTGCATCTTCGCACCTCGCAGGGAGCCATCACTGGCCGTTTTGTGTGTATGCACGGGTCTGAGCAAGTTAGCTACCAGTGTTTTGTTTAAAAGGAGCTTAACAACGCCATGTCTATGCCTTCGCAACCCCTTGACGGCCTGAGGATCAGCACCCGGGTCACGTTGCTTGAGCCCGGCATGTTCATTTTTCGGTTCGCCTCGCAACCACCTGCCGACAAGCCCGTCTGCATTGCGCTTCAGCAAGCGCCCCTGGGCAAAGGCTCCATCGACTTTTTCCCTGCCGAAGGCGTCAGCAAAAACATGCTGACCAAGCTTGGCGACACCATTGTGGCGCGCGTCAAAGGTGGTGTGACCACTGTCTTGATCACCGAATACCATATGTTCGAAGACGCGATCGAGCCCGTCGACCTGCGGATCGACCGCATCGACACTTCACCTGCCATCATGCGCACCTTCGCCGTAGTCGCCACAGAACCCTCTCTCGCAGCGCCCAATACCGCCCCTCTCCCGTTCGAGCTTACCGCCCACTTGCGTCGCGGTGGTGAAGTGGTATCGAACGAAGGGTGGGTAGGCGCGCCAGGCAGTGACGATTTTATCGAATCCTTTGCCATCGACTGGCCGAACAAGCCGGCCGGCGTCGACCTGCTGTACACGTGCATGGTTGCCGGCTCTGGCCCAAGCCGCAACGTGTCCACCGGCACCTTTGTCGGCTTGCGGGGTGAAGGCCTGCCGCTGATTTGCGCAGGTTTCAGCCTGGTCGGCCCACAGCGCAAACACTATGAACTGACAGGCCACATTGTGTTCGGTAACGCCGAACCGCAGTGCCTGGTGACCAATCAGATGATGCATGGCCCCACCGGCACCGAGCCGTTGGTGGCGCTGCATATCGCCATTACTCCCGTTACGAAGACGAACGCTGCCCGCTCTAAGTCTCCGTGGGAAAACTCTGCCTCTCAGCAGAAAATCAGCACCGCAAGCCAACCGGCTTGAAGTAACAGGAATACACCATGCAATACGATAACCCCGTATCGTCCGATCAGTTCAACTCCTACCTGGACAACACCGCGCTGTCGGACAGCACTGTAGCCGCCATCAGCTCGCTGCTGGGCCTGGATGCTGAAGGCGCTCAAGTGAACGTTGCCAGCTTCGACGGCGTTAACCTGCAACTGCCAGCCAGCGGCAACGTTGACGTGGTAACCGGCGCCATCGCTGGCACCCCAGCAGACCTGGTAACCGTAGACCTGTCCGAAGCTGAAGCTGCCGGCGCAACCGCGTTCATCCTGGAAGGTAACGCCAGCCTGAACGTCACCCTGCAAGGCCAAGCTGGCGTTGCTACCCAAGCATTCGCCGCACTGGCAGCTGACATCGCTGTTGCTGCTTCTACCGACGACATCGGCCTGGTACTGACCACTGGCGCTGGTAACGACGTGATCACTGTAAACGGTGACCAGAACTCGTACATCGATGCAGGTGCTGGCAACGACATCATCACCACCGGCAATGGTAACAACACCGTTATCGCTGGCGCTGGCAACAACGTTGTCAAAACCGGTACCGGCAACGACACCGTGGTACTGAGCGGTATCGCTCACACCGACGTGGTTGACACTGGCGCAGGCTACGACGTTGTCCAGTTGGACGGTTCGCGTGCCGACTATGACTTCGCCACCGGCAACAACTTCAACGTCAACCTGACCAGCGCTGCCCCAGGCGTAGGCCAAACCGCTTCGATCACTAACGCTGAGTTCCTGACCTTCGTTAATGGCGAAACCGTTGAAACCGTAGCCCTGGCTCACAGCCAAGACGAAGCTGCTGCCCTGCGCCTGTACGAAGGCATCCTGGGCCGTGACGCTGACCTGCAAGGTGCCAAAGACTTTGTTGGTGCAGTGAACGCTGGCGTTTCGCTGACCGACATCGCCAACATCTTCCTGAACTCCAACGAGTTCGCCGGTGCTGTCAACGCTACCGACGTCAACGAACTGTACCAAGCTCTGCTGGGTCGTGACGCTGACGCAGACGGCGCTGCTGCCTGGGCTGCCCAGCTGGCCAACGGTTCGCAGTCCCTGGCCGACATCGCTGCCGCCATCGCTACTTCGCAAGAAGCGATCGCTGCCGACCAGTCGAACGGCGACTTCGTCCGCGACCTGTACGAAAACGTACTGGGCCGTGAAGCCGAGGAAGAAGGCCTGAACGCTTGGGTAGGCCAGCTGTTCAACGGCGCAAGCCGTGCCGACGTGGCTGCTGCCATCGTTGGTTCCGCTGAAGCTCAGACCAAGTCTGACAGCGACTTCATCGAAGGCCTGTACCAGTCCGCGCTGGGCCGTGCTTCGGATGCAGACGGTAAAGCTGATTGGCTGGCTCTGCTGGCTAACGGCGGCACCCACGCAGACGTGGCGCTGGGCATCGTTGGTTCCGACGAAGCTGTTGCTCACATCGACAACGTCGTTGTGCTGCACGGCCAAGTCTAACTAGCCCTGCTGTAGCGAAGCGTGTGCCCGGCCGCAAGGCTGGGCATATGCCAAAGGGGGCGACTTTCGGGTCGCCCCTCTTTTTATTTTTTGTAGCCAAGCCAAGCTTATGTCCAGACAACTCGACCATGGGCGAGAAACGCTCATGGACATTTTCCACCGTCACCGCCAAGCCAACGAGCCTGGCCCGGCGGCAGCGGCACTCGAGCGCGCCCTGCATACAGCCGAGTACCGGCCGGAGGCGCTGGTGTGGAAAGGCATTGCGGCATTGCCGCAAACCCCCGAGCTGGCCTTTGTTTATTTTGCCAATGCCGCCCAGGCCCTGCCTGAGCGTGCAGACATCCATGCACTGGTCGGGCGCAGCCTACTGGCGCAAAACCATTTCGAACTTGCGACCCGTTACCTGACAACTGCGTGGCAGAAACAGCCCAACGACCTGGCGCTGCGCCTGACGCTTTGGCAGGCCCGCAGCCAATCGGAGCACCCTGCCGAGCTGCGCCGCATCATTTTGGCCCACCTGCCAGACATTCATACTGGCCAGGAACTGGCCCATGTGCTCAAGCTGCTGGCAGGGCTGGCCGACACCCCGACCACAGTAGGCGTGGCACGCTATGTACCTGAGCAGCAGGTAATCCAGGGTTGGGCGATCGACTTGCGCAACCTCCAGGCGCCCGTCGCACTGAAGCTTCAGGCCAACGGTATACAAGCCGATACGTCTGCCAGCGCAGCGCACCCACTGCTTAGCGCCGCAGGCTTGCCTGGGAGCCATGGCGGCTTCCGGATCCGCGTACCAAACCCAACCGCCGCAGTGCATCTGTACTTTGCCGATGGCACCCCCCTGCTGGGCAGCCCGGTGTTTGCAATGCCAGCCTTTGCACCGCCCCCACCAGCAGGCGGCGGCGGCCAGCAGCAGCCTGTGGACGTGCTTATTCCGGTTTACAACGGCCTGAGCGAGACATTGGAGTGCATAAACAGCGCACTGGATGCCCGCAAGCTCAACCGCACCCCCCATCGCTTGGTGGTGATAGACGATGCGTCCCCAGTGCCCGCACTGTCCAAAGCACTGAAAGTACTGGCAGCCAAGGGCAAGATCACCTTGGTGACCAATGCCGTGAACCTGGGCTTTATCCGCAGCATGAACCGCGCCATGGCCTTGAGCCCGAACAAGGATGTGGTGTGGCTGAATGCCGACACCCGGGTGCATGGCAACTGGCTGGACAGGTTACGCCAGGTGGCTTACAGCGATGCCAGCATCGCCTCGGTCACCCCCTTTACCAACAATGGCGAACTCATGAGCTTTCCGCAAAGCCGGGTCAGCCATGCCATGCCCAGCGCACGAGAGCAGGCCGAACTCGATACCCTGGCGCAAAACTGCAACAGCGTGCCGGTGGAGATCGAAACCGGCTGCGGCTTCTGCCTTTACATAAAGCGTGCAGCACTGGATGAGGCAGGGTACCTGGACGAAGCGCAGCTGGCCCGCGGCTACGGCGAAGAAACCGACTGGTGCCTGCGTGCCCGTAACCTGGGTTGGCGACACATGGGCGCGACCAATGTGTTCGTGGCGCACGAAGGGGGTATTTCGTTCGGCGCAGAAAAAACCCTGCGTGTGGCACACAACAATGCCATTTTGCGTAAACGGTACCCGGACGCCCCAGCCCGCTATAACAGGTTCTGCTTGCGCGACCCTATCAAGCCTGCACGCCAAGCCTTGCAACGGGCCCGGTTGGCCAAACTTGCCAGCCGACCTCGCGCCACCCGCGAGGCCCACTGGCCCAAGCAAAACCAGCGGGTTTTGCACCTGCACGGTGGCTCGCATAGCGATGCTGAATTCAACTTGGCCTGGCACCATGACAGCCATCGCACCTGGGTAACGTTGCAAGCCCCACTGCTACCCCTGGCACTGCAGCTGGACTTCGAACTGCCTGGCGAATTCGACACGCTGGTCGACACCCTGCGCAGCTTGCCTGTGGAGAAGCTGGCATATGAACAACTAGCACGCTGCCCAACTGCGTTGTGCAATTTGCCCGGTTTGCTGGGCGTGCCTTACCACATCATTTGCCGCGACGACCGCCTGCTGGGCCAAACCGAAGACTACGATTGGCGCTGGTTTGTCCAAGAAGCGGCCACTGTGCAATTACCCTGGCAAGCACTGCTAGGCAGCTACTCAAACAGCTACCCCACAGCTGACTGGTTAATGCTGGCGCCCAAGCAGCACCCGACAAAAGCACCCGAAACGCCCCGTGTGCTGCTGATTGGCGACACCCTGACCAACGCGATCATTGCCCAACGCTGGCTTGCACTGGCCAGACACATAGCCCGCGAAGGCCTACCGCTGATATTACTGGCCAAGGATGACACCCCCTGGCTCAAGGCACTTCAGGCAACCGGCAGCATCCACAGGCTGCCCGCCCCAGCGGGCTTCAGCCTTGCAGAGCGCGCCCGCGCGGCAGGTTGCGACGGCGTTTTGAGCCTGGATGATGCCCCCGGGGCAGGCTGGCTGGCCCGCCCCCTGGCCGACGAGCTCACCACCCCCCTGTACGCACCGCCAAGCCCTGTTGCTGACGAAGCCGGCGCAAACGCACTGGCCACCCTCCCCTTTTCACTGAGCCAAGCCTGATGACCCAAGACTTGCAGCAAAAGCCCCAGGCGGGCCAGCAACCCGTCGCACTCCAAGCCTTCAGTGGCGCCATTCTAGGTCTGCAAGGCGATGTGCTACAGGGTTGGGCAATAGACACTGCGCAACCAGAACAACGCCCGGTCGTAGAAATTTTTATCGACGGTGCCGGCATAGCACTGGCACGTGCCGATCAGTATGAGCCCCAAGCCCCTCAGGGCGACCAGTTTCACGGTTTTGCCGTACAGCTGCGCGAGAGCTGGCTCGCCGAGGCACAGGTTATTACCGCCCGTATCGCCAACCAACCTTTCACCTTGGATGGCACTGTCGTGCTACCCGCCAGCCCGAGCAAGCAAGCGCCTGCATTTGCCTCCCAGGTGTGGCACACGGGCGGGCTGCGCGTTGCGGGCTGGTCTTGGGACCCGCAGTCGCCAAACCGCCACGTGCAAATCACTGTGCGTGAAGGTGATCAGATAATCGGCCACGCCACCTGCAACACCCACCACCAGGCACTGGCATATCGCGCCACCAGTGACCATGGCTTCACCCTTGACCTGCCTTGGGAACTGGCTGACGGCAAGGTGCATGTGCTGGACGTAGTGAACGACCTTGAACAACCACTTGCCGGTAGCCCTATTCGCGTTTGCTGTCGACCGGAGGGTGCTGCGGGCTTGCTGCGCCAGCTTGACTCAAGCCATGACACTGCAACCTTGGCTCTGCTAACCGAAATCACCAAGGAGCAGGACCAACTCCTGGCAAAAAGCTCAGGCTGGCAGCATTACCCAAAATGGTTCGAAGCCTTTCAGCGACTTGAAGGCCTGGAGCGCCCTGCCCTGCAGGGTAAAACCGGCCTTTTGCTGATCAGCGAAGGCGATAAGGAACGCGAGCAAAGCAGCCTGGCCAGCCTGGGGGCAGACGTTGAGCATGTGCACCATTTAGCCACGGCCCCGCCCGATGAGCTTTTGCCGGCCCTCCGGCAACTGCTGGCAGAGGGGTGCGACCGCATCCTGCCGCTTGCTGCTGGTGATCGCCTGGCCCCATTTGCCTTACCACACCTCTGTGCGCTGTTGGATGACGGTAGCGCCTGGGCTTATGCCGACTGCGATCGCGACGGCGCTCAGGGGGAACGCAGTTCGCCGTGGTTGAAGCCTACCTGGGACATAGACCTGTTTGTGGGAGCAGACATCTTTTCACCCGGTGCCATTTTCAGCGCATACATCGTTGAACAAGCCTTGGCACTGCTGGAACTTGGTGATAAGCCGCAAACAACAGGCTGGCATGACCTAGTTGCAGCGATAGCGTTGGCGACGCAAAAAAACAGCGCCAGCGTGGCCCACCTGCCACGCGTGCTTTACCACCGGGCCAATGACACCCCCGCCAGCCCGGAGCAGGCAGAGCCTTCACCACACAGGTTGCGTGCCGTGGAATGGCTATGCAAAAACCTGACACCTGGCACAACTGTGAGCCGTGTAGCGAATTATCCGGCGCTCCTCAGGGCGCACTGGCCATTGCCCCAGCAATTGCCGCGGGTGAGCCTGATCGTCCCAACACGCGACCAGTACAAATTGCTGCATGCATGCCTTGAAGGGCTACTGACCCGTACAGACTACCCAAACCTTGAACTAATCGTTGTCGACAATCAATCCACCGATCACCAAACCCTGGATTACCTCGCCACTTTAAAAGAGCGTGGCGTGATAGTGCTCGATCATCCCTTCCCGTTTAATTATTCGACCATCAATAACCGCGCGGCAGATGCGGCCACCGGCGAAGTGATCGGGCTGATCAACAACGACATAGAAATCATTGAAAGTAGTTGGCTGAAGGAAATGGTCGCACAACTGATGCGTCCGGGCGTCGGTGCAGTAGGGGCAAAACTTTTGTGGCCCAACAGCATGGTCCAACATGGCGGCGTAGTTGTAGGCGTTAACGGCTTGGCCGCACATAGCGGCAATACGCTCGCAGAGCACGACCCGGGCTACTTGGGCAACAACCAGATAACACGCCGACAGAGTGCGATCACAGCAGCGTGCATGCTCATGCGCAAAACGGTCTACGACACAGTGGGCGGGCTAGATGAAAACACCTTCTCTGTGGCGTTCAACGATGTCGACCTGTGCCTGAAAATTCAACAACTAGGGCTGCACCTGGTGTGGAGTGCATTTGCACGACTGATCCACGCAGAGTCCGCCAGCCGCGGCAAAGATTTGGCGCCTGAAAAGCGCGCACGCGCTCAACGCGAACAGCAAAAATTCATTGAGCGTTGGACGCTCGGCCACTACAATGACCCGTTTTATAACCCAGCGTTAGCCCTGGATTACTTGACCGGGCCTTACGGTGGATTAGCAATGCCCGTTAGCAGCTTTGCCAAACGGAAGCATACCCAGTCTGCCCCTGGAGCCTGGGAAGAAAGGAATCGGTAGATGTACGGCATGGATGGCAATGCCCACAAAACTTCACGTCAAGACACGGTGCTGGCTCTGTTGAACCACGCGTTGAATTATGCCGTGCCTGGCGCTGCGTTATTCCAATCAGTTCCAAGATTAGCGCGTTTCTGCGGTATCGCAATAAAAAGTTCTTATTGCCTTATTAGCCACACAATAAATAAGCGCTTTATTACATCCGACCACGGCATCGTCACGCAAGCACGGCCGCTGGCGCGCCGCCTGCGCGCGCCCCTACAGCGCCAATGCCATTGTCAGGGGCGGCCAGCAAACCTCCACTCGCACTCAATTGCAGACCAAACGCCATGAATTCCCTCTCTGCACCCGCAGCATCAAGCACCGAAGTCAACGGCCATTTCGATTACATTCTTGACGACCGCGCTTTCGGCTGGGCGTTTGCTCCTGCTCACCCACAAAAAAGGCTGACCATTGAAATCATCGCCAATGGTGAAGTCGTTGCCCAAGGCCTTGCGCAGCAGTTTCGAGAAGACTTGCAAACTGCCGGGATAGGCGATGGTTGCTATATGTTCGATTTGCAACTGTCCCACGAGTTGTTCGACGGCCAGGTACATAGCCTGACCGCACGCGTTGCAGACACCGGCAGCATTCTTGGCGGCGAGCCCGTTGCCTTCGGCCCCGAGCGACGCGAGCCCAGCTACCCTCAGATCCCGCGAGCGCTTGGCCTAGGCATGCTGGCCGAGCTGATGAACCAAGCCAACTACAGCCGCTTTGCTGGCAACCTGCGCAACTTCGCCCAGGCCTATCGGCTTGCCTCACGCCTGCAAGAAACCGGCGAGGTCGCTGAAGCTCAAACTGCATGGGCCACCATCAACGGCGCACTCGGCGAAAACCCGCTGAGTTACTGCAAGCTGGGTGAATGCCTGATGCTGCAGGGCAATGCCGGCGAGGCCTTGGACGCGTTCCGCGTAGCCGCTGGTTGCGACCTGCGCCTGCACTGGGCGCACCTGGGCATGGCCAACAGCCTGTTTGCCCTGGGCCAGTTCGAACAGGCCGAAGAGGCCCTGCAAGTGGCCATTGCCCTGCAACCGCAGGACACCGCGCTGGCCAAGCGTCTGAAGTACATGCAAGACCACGGTCTGCCGCAGCGTGTTGACCTGCTGCTTGGCCAACAGCAGCGCGAAGCAGCCATCGCCCTGCTCAAGTCGTTCCTGCTCAAGCGCCCGGACAGCACCCAGGCATGCGCCTTGCTGGGTGACCTGCTGTGCGAGCCCAGTGACAACACCCTGCCTGGCATGACGCAACTGCATGAACTGCGCAAGGCGCAATGCATTCTTGAAGCCCTGCTGGACGATGTCGAAACCCGGCTGGACGAGGCCATTGAGTAATGAAAAAGCTGCTGCGCCACATTCATGAACACAGCGCTGATGGGCTGGACACCAGCCTGATCGTGGGTGCCGGTACCGGCAGCCAGCTGGGCGACTGGCGCCAACTGGGTTGCCGTCAGTTGCTGCTGGCCGAGGCCCATCCACGCCTGGCCGAGGAACTGGGCCGTCGCTTGCGTCATGACCAAGGGGAACACCTGCTTGCGGTAGCCGTTACCGGCGACGAACAGCCGGTGGCAACGCTGCAAGCGCTGAACAACCTGGCCTACAGCAGCCTCAACCAGGCAGCCGACCTGTTTACCTACTACCCCAATCTGCGCCGCGATGAAGCATTGCAGGTTCCAGCGCGCAGCCTTGAAGCAATCGTGGCCGAACAGGCCCTGGACGGCCGGCAACCTCACGCATTGCTCATTGCCGCACCGGGGCAGGCATTACAGTTGCTTCAAGCTACCCAGGCAGCCGCACTGCACACCTTCAGCTGGGTGATCATCGAATGCAGCAGCGAGCCGCTGTACCAAAATGATGCCAGTGACAGCGAGATCATCGCCTGGATGGACAGCATAGACTTCGAGCTGGTCACCGATAACCCGGACGCCATCTTCCCGCAAAGCCAGCTGCTGTTCGAACGGAACGCTACGCGCCTGGCACAGCACCGCCTGCACAGCGAAGTTGCACAGCTGCGCTCGCAGTCTTCGTCTGCCGCTCAAAACAGCCAGCAGCAGCTACAGGAGCTGGAGCAGCAACTGCAGCAACGCGACGCAGCCCTGCTCGAACTGACCGGGCTGGCCAACGAGCAAAAGCAACAGCTCGATGAGCTGGCAAGCGATAATGCCCGGCTCTTCTCTGCATGCGAAGCAATGCAAGCCCAACAAGGCGAGCTGCAGCAGGCGCTGCAAGAACAGGCCGCCCAGGCTAACGCCCAGCAGGTGCAAGTTGATGCAATTGGCACTGAGCGCGACCAGCTTGCCAGCGCTTGCGAAGCGCTACGGCAACAGCATGCAGCTTTGACCACAGCTTACGACCAGCAAGCCACCGAGATAGGCGACCTGCGAGCAGAGCTTGCCACATTGACTAGCCGCAACAGCGAACTGGCCCTGACCAACGAAGCGCTGGAGAACCAACGGGCCGAGCTGGCGGGTGCCTGCCAGATGCAGACCCAACTGGCAGACGAACGCCAGGCCCGCGCTGAAGCGCTCAGCGCCACGGCCAGCGAGCTTGCAAGCGAACGCGATGCCTTGGCCAAGGACAACGCCAGGCTCACCGAAACCTGCGATGCGCAAACCAGATCGGCCGGTGAATACAAAGCGAACCTGGACAAGGTCAGCGAACAGCGTGACCAGTTGCAGAAGGCGTTGGCCGAGCATAAGGATACGCTCGAAGCGAATCAGGGTTATGTGCACACACTTGAGCGCGAAGCGGTCGAGTATCAGCATCGGCAGCGCTTGCTGGAAGAAGAACTGGTCAAGAGCGAAGCCCAGCTCGAACTGATCAAAGACTTGCTTCTGCGCGAGCCAGGGCTCTGACCATGGGCTTGCCAATGTTTACAGCCATTGCCAACTGGCTGCGCCTTCGTAAAGCCCCACCTGCCAAGCAACAGCCCGCTGCCGAGCCGGTTGTTCTGGAAGATGCCGATGAAGGCCTGAATGCTCAGTTGGTCCCTTACGACGAAAACCTGCTTGAGCGCAGCCGCACGCAATGGCAATTCGGGGACTGGCAAAGCCTTGCCGAGCTGCAACGTGAAACCCTGCAGCACCACCCGGACCGCGCCAAGCTGGCGCTGCTGGCTGCCGGCGCCCACCAGCAACTGGGCAACATGACCGCCGCGCGCCAGTTCACCCGGCTGGCCCAAGACTGGGGCTGCAGCAAGCAGCTGATCAGCCAGGTGCTGATTGCCGGCGTGCACAATACTCTGGGCCGCGCCACGGCCATTGCTAGCCGCTCGCAACAGGCGCTGGGGCACTTCCAGAACGCCGTGAAAATTGCCGCGCCCGGCGCAGATGTACGCCTGCTGGTACAAGCCCGCGTGCGCGAGGAACTGGGCCAGCTTGGGCTGCCGGCCTTGGAAGCCCAGCAAAAACCAGGCATGAGCACCATCCGCCCCGCCACCGAGAAAAATGCGGTTCAGAAGTTGTCTGAGGATTTGCAGAAGCAGCACGCAACCTTGAGCGAACAGATCAAGCAGCAAAATGCCGAAATGGTCAAGGTGCGCCAGTCTCTGGAGCGCACGGTGAAGTCCGAGATGCTCAATGCTGCCCAGCAGCTGGAGGCATTCATGGGCGTTCAGAACTATCTGAATCACGGCGAACATTTGCCCGGCATGCACGGTTGGCCGATCAGCCCGGACTTTGCGCTGTACCTGGTCGAGTTGATCGACGGCAATGATTATGACCTGATCCTCGAGTTTGGCTCTGGCACTTCAACCGTAGTCATTGCCAAAGCGTTGGCGAGAATTGCTCGCCAGCAACACGGCAAGCCTGCCACCGTGCAGGTGGCATTCGAACACCTGGAGAAGTACCACGCGCAAACGCAGGCGAACTTGCAACACGCTGGGTTGCTGGACGCAGTGCAATTGGAACTCGCGCCTCTGGCCGACTTCAAGGCACCCAACGGCAGCACATACTCATATTACAGCTGCCACTCTGCCCTCCATGAATTGGCTGAGCAGCTAAGTTCAGATATCAAAATACTAATTATAGTCGACGGCCCACCTGCATCAATCGGGAAACATGCGCGATATCCTGCTGTGCCTTCGGTACTTGCGGGCTTCAAAGGTGCGCACATCGACATCTTGCTCGACGACTACATCCGTGAAGATGAAAAGGAAATCGTCCAGCTATGGCTGAAAGACATCGAAGTTGAGGGCCTGATTGCTCAGATGTCTACTCGCAAAATGGAAAAAGACGCTTGTCTTATCTCCATCCCCCATAAGGTGTAAACGAGCATAATCTCATGAAAATCCTAACAGTATTCGGCACTCGCCCCGAAGCAATCAAGATGGCACCCCTTGCGCTTGCACTCGCAGCAGATGAGCGCTTCGAGGCGAGAGTTTGCGTAACTGGGCAGCACAGAGAGATGCTCGACCAGGTCCTGGAATTGTTTGAAATCAAGCCAGATTTTGATCTCAACATCATGAAGCCAGGCCAGGACCTAACGGATGTAAGCACTTCGATCCTGCAAGGCATGAAAAGCGTCTTCCAGGATTTCAAGCCCGACATGGTCCTGGTGCATGGCGATACGGCAACTACTTTTGCTACGACGCTGGCTGCCTACTACCACCAAATACCTGTTGGCCATGTTGAGGCTGGGCTGCGCACCGGCAATCTGTATTCCCCATGGCCAGAAGAGGGTAACCGCAAGCTGACCGGAGCATTGGCTAACATACATTTCGCCCCCACCGAGGACTCGCGAGCGAATCTGCTGCGTGAGGGGGTTGCAGATGCTTCGATTGTCGTGACCGGCAACACTGTTATCGATGCGCTTTTAGATGTTGTAAATCGTCTGAAAAACGATGAGGCGCTGTATAAAAAAGCCTCAGCTCCCTCTAACTTCCTGGATCCGTCTCGCAAGCTGATTTTGGTTACCGGGCACCGCCGCGAAAGTTTTGGCAGCGGCTTTGAACGCATCTGCCAGGCGCTGCTCGAAGTTGCTCGACAGCACCCAGAAGTCGATATCGTCTACCCAGTCCATCTAAACCCTAATGTAAGAGAGCCTGTCAATCGCCTATTGTCAGGCATTAAAAACGTTCACCTGATTGAGCCAATGGACTATCTGCCTTTCGTTCATCTCATGACTCGCTCACATATCATTCTTACTGACTCAGGCGGCATTCAAGAAGAAGCGCCATCTCTGGGCAAGCCTGTTCTGGTAATGCGGGACACCACCGAAAGGCCCGAAGCCGTTGCTGCAGGAACCGTAAAGTTGGTGGGCAGCGATGTGGCCAACATAGTTCGTGAACTGAACCGACTTCTGTCGGACCACGAAGCCTATAAAGCCATGAGCTTTGCTCACAATCCATACGGCGACGGCACTGCTTGCCAAAGAATTATTCAAGCGTTACTGAAGAACGCTTAACCGTGTAGCCCTTGCGTGCATGCTGATTAACTCTGCCAGTATGCTGCCCACAATGTCAGGAAAGACCATGCCAAACTCCAAGTATTCATTTCAAACAATTTCTATGATTGGCCTCGGCTATATCGGCTTACCAACAGCGACCCTCTTCGCGTCACGCAAAAAACGTGTCATTGGCGTGGACGTTTCTGAACATGCAGTGAACACAATCAACAATGGAAGAATTCATATTGTTGAACCCGAACTGGATATCTTAGTTCACGCAGCAGTCACCGAGGGTTACTTGCGCGCAACGCTGACACCCGAACCTGCAGATGTATTCCTAATTGCAGTACCCACTCCTTTTAAAGATGGGCACAGACCTGATCTCAGCTATATTGAGTCAGCCTCAAAAGCTATTGCACCAGTTTTAGCTAAGGGGAATCTTGTTATTTTGGAGTCAACATCCCCCGTGGGTGCTACCGAACAAATGGCTGCGTGGTTAGCAGAAGCTCGTCCGGATTTGAGCTTCCCTCAAACTGTGGGGGAGCATGCCGACATTCAAGTCGCCCACTGCCCAGAACGGGTACTTCCTGGCAAAGTCATCCATGAACTAGTAAGTAACGACCGCGTTATCGGCGGAATGACAAAAAAAGCCAGCGAGATGGCGGTTTCGCTGTATAAAATCTTTGTAGAGGGCGAATGCATCGTAACTAATGCTCGCACTGCTGAGATGTGCAAATTAACCGAAAACAGTTTCAGGGACGTCAACATCGCGTTTGCGAATGAACTATCCATGATTTGTGCGAAATTGGAAATCAATGTATGGGAACTGATTTCTCTGGCTAATCGACACCCTCGAGTAAATATACTTCAACCAGGCGCAGGCGTGGGTGGACACTGCATCGCTGTCGATCCTTGGTTCATTGTCGACACGACCCCTGACGAAGCAAAAATTATACGAACAGCCCGTGAAGTGAATGATTTCAAGCCTGAGTGGGTTCTAAACCAAGTTAAAGCAGGTATTGTAGATGCAATGAAATCCAATCCGGGAATGCAGATCAGTGATATTACTGTCGCATGCCTTGGTTTAGCTTTTAAAGCGGATATCGACGACCTTCGCGAAAGTCCTGCAGTTTCTATCGTGAAAAAAATCTGTCAACTCGGCTGCAAAGTTCTAGCAGTCGAGCCTAATATTGAAGATCTACCATCTAATCTTGACTTTGCGAATCTCGAACTAGCTGCTCTAGATGACGCTCTGAATCAGGCGAATGTGGTTTGCGTTTTGGTAAAGCATCGCTCCTTCATTGAAGAAGCGTCCCACATAGGATCGATTTCCCAGATCATCGACGCTGTCGGACTGCTCGGATAACAAAGAATGAAAGATTTAATTGTCCGCCGAGCTGCATCTGCCTTCAATAGCAAGGACTACAGCCTTGCCATATCACTTTATGAGCAAGCAACCACGTATTTGGGCAAAAATTTGTTCAAAGCAAACATTTTAATTTGCCAAGCACGACTACAGAGCCCAGGCAAAGAAAATGACCTTGGTATAGGCACGTCGGAAAAAAGCGATTTTACTCTAACGAAGTACTCAACTCGCAAAAAAACGAGTGTACTACCAAACCACTCTGTAAGCGCCACTGCGAACATCGAGATAACTAACGGCAGCCGGAAGGCTGGCATTGCGCTCGTTCGATTCTACGATGCCCAAGGGAATGCAATCGATAAAAATGAGATTGGGCTACCGCACTCTGATTTATTCGGCGCTAACTATGTCTATCTTAAAGATAGCGCATCTACCAAGAAGCCCATTTTCAAAATTCAAGTCCCTAGCAAGTCCGTTGAGCTTGATGTCGACTTCCGCCTGTTTGAGCCCGGAATAAATACATCCATCAAGATCAAAGAGCTCAATTTCGAAAAAATTCGAAACCCAAAAAAGAGCCTTAAAGAGCAACAACCAAAAACACCAAAAGAATTCAAAGTAGCAATAATTGCAGATGAATTCACGACCAACAGCTTTGCATCTGAATTCGTGTCGATACCCGTAGAGCCTAATAACTGGCTTGAACTATTTGAAGAGCACCAGCCAGACATTTTCTTCTGCGAATCGGCATGGTCGGGGCCGGACTCTACGCGACGCCCGTGGCAGGGTCAAATTTATGCCAGCGTGAAATTCCAAAATGAAAATCGCGGAGCCCTCCTTAACATTTTAAAACACTGTAAGGCAAATGGCATTCCGACTGTTTTCTGGAATAAAGAAGACCCTACACATTACACTGACAGGGTCAATGACTTCGTAAAAACCGCAAAAGAATTCGACTTTGTTTTCACATCTGCGGCTGAGTGCATCGATAGCTATAAAAATGATTATGGCGTTAAAAACGTATTCGCTCTTCCCTTTGCTACAAACCCTAAACTTTTCAACCCGATTGAATCAGGCAACCGAACTGAGAACATCGTATTCGCAGGCAGCTGGTACGGAAACCACAAAGATCGCTCAGAAACAATGGAGAACATCCTAGATCTTTTGAGCAATCAAGGGTTCAATCTCGAGATTTATGACCGCTATTACGGTAGTCCTGCCGACATTCGAAAATGGCCCGAACGCTATGAGCCCTACATCAACCCAAGCAAACCGCATGATGCGATGCCTGGCGTATATAAATCCAGCCGTTTCGGACTGAACTTTAACACAGTTACAAAATCTTCGACCATGTTTGCACGTCGAGTATTCGAACTGATGTCCAGCAATACGCTGGTCATTTCGAATTTTGCTCTAGGCATGGAAGAAATGTTCGGCGATCTCGCTGTGTTTTTGGACAAAGATCCACAGCGCTTAAAGTCTCTCTCTGCTGCCGACATTAACTCTCTTAGAGAGCGCGCACTCACCACAGTGCTACGCGAGCATACCTATACAAAACGCTGGCACCAAGTTCTTTCAGCTATCGGCATTCCCCACGTACCAGAAGATGAACGCGTGACAATTGCGTGCATGATAGAAAATCGAGAAGATGCGATGCTAGCCATCAACTGGTATCAGCAAAGCGCTGGTGAGCTTAATGGTTCGAAGCTTCTTCTCATCATTAGCTCGAAGGTTGCTCCCCTTGAGGTCGCCAATCTTTACCAAGAATTTAATCGCTTCGGTGTAAGCGTTACATCCATCAGCCACGCTGCCAATTATGCACTCGAAGGTAGATACCAGCCGATTGAAACGCCGCACTTTGCCATTGTTGACCCAAAAAATCCGCCTAAGTTGGAATGGCTAGACAAAGCCCGTTTGCATCTGCAGTACATAAATGATACTGCGATAGCTCCGGCACCGGCCGAAAGCTTGCGCTATAGATTCGCTGCTCCACGCAAAAACCAACCTGTTGTAGGCGTGGCGGCTATTTTCAATCAATACCTCAAGTCTAACTCTAAGCACTCTGAGGTTTACTATGTTTAAAGGCAACATGAAAGTCTCAGTTATTGTTCCATGCTACAACGCTGCAGATAAAATAGGTCGATGCTTGGCTAGCCTTAGAGCGATGGATATGCCTCGCGAAAATTACGAAGTCATCTTCATCGATGACTGCTCAAGCGACGCAACATTCCAACTTCTTCAAAGGGAATGCTTGAAGGAACCGAATTGGAAAGCTGAGAGACTGCCTATAAATACTGGTTCGCCATCCAAGCCACGCAACAGAGGTATGGAACTGGCTAAAGGCGACTATCTATTTTTCCTCGACTGTGATGATGAAATAACCCCAGACACCTTGCGACTTCATCACGAGTACGCAACCTCAATTGATGCCGATGTAGTCAGAGGCAGCCTTCTTGTAAACGATGGCCGCAGGTTATTCACAATGAATAACCTTGATGATTGGTCCGAGTCGCTTTCTCGAGAAGAGCGAATCGCTTACATCGTCAAAGGCCAGAGCATGGGCAGTACGAATCTTATTCGCGCAACCCATCTCTCCAAAAATAATATCGAATGGCAAGAAGATATTCGAATGGGGGAAGACACCCTATTTCTGGCGCGCGCGCTTGTTACAGCGTCTAGCATTGGGTATATAAATCACCCCGCTATTACATACAACAAGCTGCCCTCTCTTCTTGCTAGCACAACACAGAGCTTTGGGGCCAAAGAACTGCGCGACCATCTCATCATGTGGCCATCGCTTGCAGAGCTGCTTTCAAAAGTGGGAATTAACTATTATGAAGCAAGATTCAAGGTTAGCCTAAGATATATCTTGTCTATTCTCATTGAGCGCAATAGAGGCGATGTGGATGAGGAAATTTTTTCGGAATTCTCATCGTTCATTAGAAGCATTTCGGACACTGTTAGTAAATTTGAATATACTGATCGATACAAAGACATTGTCACAAGCCTTCTTCAAAGTGATTTTGAGGAGTTCTCTCGACTGTGTCGCCCGCGTTTGTTGATTGCTGGTTATGACTTGAAATTCATTGCCTCTGCTCTCCCAGAGCTGAATATGCATTTTGACGTGCGCTTTGACGAATGGTCCGACCAGCCCGAGGTAGAGGAAAAAGAACGACGCGAACTACTCAACTGGGCTGAAGTCATATGGTGCGAATGGCTTCTAAACAGTGCCACCTGGTATTCGAATAATAAAAAGCCAAACCAAAAGCTTGTTATTCGAATGCATCGATACGAGCTTTCCAGAGACTTCGGAGAAAAGCTCCGCATTGAGAATGTTGACGCGGTTATGGCCGTTTCCGTTCACTTCTTTGAACGCCTTCTGGAGAGATACCCAAATATACCTCGCCACAAGGCCAGGTTGATCCCCAACTTTTTAAGGACAGATGATTACCAGCAAAATCATAGTGATGATTGCGTATTCACTTTGGGGATGATTGGTATTCTTCCAGCGCGCAAGCGGCTTGATAGAGCTTTGAATATTCTTGCATTACTTCGCAAGCAGGATGCTCGTTACCGGCTCGAAATATTTGGCAAACAGCCAGAGGAAGTACGTTGGGTCGCAACTGACAAGCAAGAAATGGCTCATTTTGAGAAGTGCAGACGTATTATCCGGGAGCACAACCTTGAAGACGCCGTCACGTTCCATGGGCACAGCGATGTTAAAAAGTCGCTAGCCAAGAATAATGTCGGGTTTGTACTCTCTACCAGTGACTCAATGCGTGAAATCCCTGGATTCGAAAGTTTCCACCTTGCAGTCGCTGACGGCTTCGCTGCAGGTGGCGTAAGCTTAATCCAACACTGGTTGGGTGCTGAATTCATCTGGCCTAAAGAGTTCATAAAATCCTCGGAAGAGGAGATTGCTGAAAGCATTCTTTCGTTCCGACGTGACCCTGATGCTTTCCGACGCGCCTCTAATCGAGGAAGAGACTTTATCGCCGAACATTACGGAGTTGAAAAATTCGCTCTGTCCGTGAAGAATCTATTCTCGGAACTTTCATGACCTGAGATCGATAGCGTATTTTAGAATAACTTAAAAGCTAGATTTAGGAGCACTTGATGAGTTTTTCCCATCCCCTGTTCATCGACAGTCATAACTCAAAACTAGAGGGTGACTACCTTTATGGATACACCTTGGGCGAGGATGGCCAAATTTATTTCGGAAGTGAAGGTTGGGACCAACGTCATTCATCTGTAGTCACCCCACCACTCGATGGGCTTTATGTATGGGTATCTCAACGCCCTGGCACCACGCTTGCCCGTACCGATATTACAGGACAGGAATCAATTTTTTACTATTGCAGCTCAAATTATTGGGCGATTAGTAATAGTTTTTATCTTTTAGTTCAATCACTGAAATCAAGAAACGCCAGCTTAACATTTAACACTACCGTAATGGACTGCTTCCTCTACAACCGAGGTAAGCATATAAGCGCTCAGCTCATGAGCAACAATACGCTCGCCAATGAAATACGTCTACTTCCCCAGAATTGCGAACTTCAAATAGAGGGGGAAGCTGGCGCCTTCACTGCCACCGAGGTCAGACATTACGACTTCGCAGAGCACGTACCCAAAAACACCTCGGAATATTCCGAGATGATGTACAGCTACGCTAGAAAGCAAGTGACACTGATCAATGCTCTGCATGACCTCGGTTACGGCCTTAGAGTTTCCCTTTCAGGCGGCTATGACTCAAGAGAGATCTTTGCAGCCGTGACACTTGCGCAAAAAAATAATCCAGAGCTCGAAGTTGAGGTTTTTTCCGAAAAGTCATCTAAAGAATATAAATTCGCGGAAGCCGTTGCTAATCAATGTGGCCAACCACTACATGATCGGCGAAAAATGTTCTCTAGCAAGATGAAAAAATTAAATTTCTCAGTAAATGAGGCATTTAATAATTGGTTAATTGCCAATGGCGGAGTGTACACACCAGTACTATTACCAACATCAGTAATCACAGAAAGCCGCAACATGGTAGAGCTGTGGGGATTTGTTTCATATGAATGGGACTACTTCCTTAGCACATCTCAACCCGACAATTATGGCAAACCTTCGATTAAATCCGCTGGCGACATAAAGCATGAAATAACAAACAGCCACCTGTCTGAGCCGCAAAAACAGCAGGTACTGAAAGAATTTGAGTCGTTCTTCAGTGATATTGGAGTTAGCAGCGAAATTGAAAATGCCATGGATATTTATTACATGGGCACTCGATCTCGCCACCATTATGGAAGAAGATGGTTCAAACGCACTCAGAATACAGGATTCCAAGTTGGCCCTCTCCAGTTCAAAGAACAAATTCTACTTAACTGGTTTTGCGCATCTAATCAACTCGATAAAAGACAATTTCATAAAGATTTGCTTTCGATATTGAATCCTGCCTTGGCAGAGCTTGAATTTGACTCATCTTGGAAGGGCCTGAAAAACTTGGCCCCGACATTTGCGCCTGATGCAAATCAGACCGCATTGACAAAGTATAGTGTTCACGGGACAAGCCTAGATGCTAAACCGCATACTTTGTCGACATTTGAATATGGCCGCTCACTAACTAGACACTCCGAACTTTCAAATACACACAATTTAGGCGAGCACTTCCGTGCGATAGCAATAGCAGCCCTCAAAGATCATGACTTCATTGACCGCCTACCACTGGACTACATGCAAAGTCTCTCCAAGGAGATTTCGACACCTATAGTTGATCTGCCACCGGAAGCCAATTCCGGCATCACAGCCATTGCTAACCTGTACTCTATTTACTCAGCAATATCTTCGCCACCCGAGATCAAAGCTTCAATAGAGCAGCCCATCGACTTGAAGATTGAAGTTATCGGAACCACAATCAATGCACAGCTTAATGTCATGATTGATCGAACCAATCTTGAGTATGCATTTTACTTGCAAAAAAACGGAGTACGACTACAGACAATCTGGTACTCACAAAATAACTCATGTCAATTCCAGCTTGACTCCAAGCCCACGCCTGGCGATTTTGAGATCATAGGTTTTTTAAGGAAGATCAACGATGATAACGTGGTGTACAAGCGCTCAAAAGTCTAGTTAGCGCTTCAAGAAGCGCCAAGCATAATGCGTCTTTGTGCGCACAAGTAAATTTCGCTGCAAGGGAATCATAAATGAACTCAAATCCACCGGGAACGGCATTGCCACAACGCTCTTTGAGCAGTCGAGCCAAGCTCGCCTTAAATGCTGGGGAATTTGAGCTTGCCATAGATCTTTACGAGCGCGCAATGGCGCAACAACCTGAACTAGCGCACCTTTACCTTTTCAACTTAAATCTCGCCCGAAAAGGTCTAATGCTTCCACCCATTATTGAACATGAGTTGAAACTCAACAAGAATTCCACCCCACTGCAAGATCACGCCCAAAAGACCGCCTCAACAATACCTACTGTTGACCACCAAAATTTTAACTATCACTCAGTAACGCCGTTTGTTTCAATCCTGATGACATCGAGCAACTCGGAAGACTATATTGAGGAGTCTGTAACTTCCATTTTACGCCAAACCTGGCCCAATTTTGAATTAATTGTAATTGATGACTCTAGCATCGATGGCACTTGGATAAAATTGCAACGGCTAGAGAAAACAGTCAGCAACATTAAATGCCTCCGTACTAATAGCATTCTCGGGTTCCCTTTCGGACTAAACTGGGCCTTAAGCATCGCGAAGGGCGAATTTATTTTTTTGCAGTCCGCTGACTTGCTTATCCGCCCTGAGCGCATTCATGCAGATATGCAGCAGCTTTTGCAGACGAATGTTATAGGTGTAGTAAATTGCCATCCCAATAACTCTTCTAAACCAAGAGATCTTGCTCTCAGCGGTAGAGCAACGCCCATACAACTCCCCTTAACTCTAGGTTTGCCCCGCAAAGTTTTTCAGCGAATTGGTTACTTTGATTACACAAAAAATCTAGCTTTTGAGGAGTTTATCCACCGCCTATCCACTTTCGCAACTCACGTTCATGCTGAATTACGAAGCTCTGAACATGAATCATATTCAGCATATGACTTCAGTGCTGCGACCGCTCTGAAATCCATTACCCTGGATCAATCTTCGGACTCTTGGGCGGGTACCATGGAGTCGTCGCGGGACGAATATGTTGAGGCATTCCATCAGCTACACCAACAGCTCGGTGTAGAGCGCTTCCGTGAGTTCTTCCGTTTCCCAGTTATTCGCGACCTGATCCCGGTACCACCACCCCTCAGCAACCTGGCCAACCCTACCGATTCCGTAGTTGTCAGCCTGTGCTCCATCCCAGAACGCGCTGAGTTGCTGCGCCAAGTACTCGCTAGCCTCGCGCCTCAGGTAGACGCGCTGCATATCTACCTGGACCGCTATGATTCGGTCCCAGACTTCGTCCGCAATTGCCACCCCCAGGTAACGGTCTACCTGTCCAAAGACCACCCGGGTCTGCGCGACAACGGCAAGTTCCTGGCGTTTTCCGCCCTTGAAGAAGACTGCTACTACTTCACAGCTGATGACGACATCGTCTATCCCCCTGATTACGTTGCCAGCATGGTACGTCGCATCGAAGACTACGAACGTCAGGCGGTCATCGGTGTGCATGGGGTACTACTGCCAGAGCAGGCGGAAGGTTACTTCACGTCCTTCCGCAAGGTGCACATGTTCAAGAAGGAACTGGAACGGGATGCGTTGGTGAACAACCTGGGCACTGGCACCGTAGCGTTCCACTCAGGCCTGTTGCGCGGGCTCGACCTTACGCATTTCGGTACCCCGGGCATGGCAGACCTGCACCTGTCTGTATTCTGTAAGCAACGCGACATCCCGATGGTCGCGTTGGCCCGTCCCGAGGACTGGCTGCAGGAACTGCCCTCGCCCAATACCAGCCTGTACAATGAGTTCCGGCAGGCGGACGACCAGCAGTCGGCACTTATCCGTGCCCATAAACCCTGGGGTTATGCAGCCATCAGCAAGGCTGTGGCCGGGGCCTCGATGCGGGCAACCCAACCTGACACAGGCGAGCGTCTGCAACGGTTGATACCCCTGTTGCATGCTTGCCTGAAATAGCCCCAGGCAGCAAGGCACCGCGCTGGCACTTCGCAGGGCCGGCTGACAAGCCGGCCCGCATACATTATCTGCTGTTGAGTACGCCTAGGCGCGCAAGGGAACGCACACTATGAACATCACCTCTCCCCAGTGCCTGCCACGGCCCGCTGACTGGGTATGCGAAGCATGAAAACCACAGTCGTCGGCATGGGCTACGTAGGCCTTGCCAATGCCGCTCTGCTCGCTCAACACGTGCAGGTAGTAACGCTGGACCGCGACTCTGCCAAGGTAGACGCCATCAACCAGCGCCGCTCGCCCATTGTCGACCCATTGCTTGAAGACTATCTGCTCAACAAGCCGCTCAACCTGCAGGCAACGCTCGATGGCGCAGAGGCTTACGCCGGTGCGGCCTTCGTTGTCATCGCCACACCCACCGACTACGACGTTGAAAGCGGCCGCTTCGATACCCGTTCCGTCGAGTCGGTCATCCGCGACGTGCGCGCAGTGAATCAGGCGGCCACATTGGTGATCAAGTCCACAGTGCCCGTCGGGTTTACCGAGCGCATGCGGGGCTTGTTCGGTTATGACGACATCATTTTTGCGCCTGAATTTCTGCGTGAAGGCCAGGCGCTCTACGACAACCTGTACCCTTCTCGCATCGTGGTCGGCGGTGATACCGCAGG
Organism: Pseudomonas sp. NBRC 111133; assembly: GCF_001320605.1. Lineage (NCBI taxonomy): Bacteria > Pseudomonadati > Pseudomonadota > Gammaproteobacteria > Pseudomonadales > Pseudomonadaceae > Pseudomonas > Pseudomonas sp. NBRC 111133. The sequence goes on from NZ_BCBJ01000017.1 coordinate 51,877, forward strand.
CGCCAGGCTATTCGCCGAACTGATGCAGCACAGCGCGATCAAGAAAGACGTGCCGGTACTGCATACCGGCGCTACCGAAGCCGAGGCGATCAAGCTGTTCGCCAACACCTACCTGGCCATGCGCGTAGCGTATTTCAACGAGCTGGACAGCTACGCCGAAAGCCACGGCCTGGATACCCGTCAGATCATTGAGGGTGTCGGGCTCGACCCGCGGATTGGCAACCATTACAACAACCCCTCCTTCGGCTACGGCGGCTATTGCCTGCCCAAGGACACCAAGCAATTGCTGGCCAACTACAGCGACGTGCCGCAAACCCTGATTCGGGCAATCGTCGACTCCAACCGTACCCGCAAAGACTTCATCGCCGAGGCCATTCTCAAACGCCAGCCGCGGCGTGTGGGTATCTATCGGTTGATCATGAAAGCCGGCTCGGACAATTTCCGCACTTCGTCCATTCAGGGCATCATGAAGCGCCTGAAGGCCAAGGGGGTGGAGGTGGTGGTCTATGAGCCGGTGCTCAAGACGGCGACCTTTTTCAACTCCCCGGTCCTGACTGACCTTGAAGAGTTCAAGCGCAGCTGCGATGTGGTCGTGGCCAATCGGCTTACCGATGAAATCAACGATATACTCGACAAAATTTATACCCGCGACCTGTACAGCAAGGACTGAGCGCGGCCATGACATGGCTACCGATTTTATGGAGACATCGATGCAAACCCTACTCTCCGGCCTGAGTGAACAGGCCAGCCGCGCGTATGTAGGCGCCTCATTTGACGACGCATTTTCGATTCAGTGGAAACCCGCTGCGCAGTTCATGGCCGGCGTCGACCTCACCCACGCTTCGGGTGCACACCAGCGCGTGTGGCTGTACCGCGCACCTTGGTCCTGGTTGGCCGATGGTGCCACCGTCGATGTAGCAGCGGCACTGCACCAGTGGCAGGCCGAGCAACGCGCAGTGCTGCAACTGCGCCGCACGCTGCGTCAGCGTTTGATTCTGGTGAACATCGACAGGGTGACGCCGCAGGCGTTGTTCGAGCGCTTGGGCCTGGCTTACAACGACCAGCCAGTGCAGCTGTTTGCCGACCCGTTGGCGGCTACGCTGGCCGGCGTGTTCGAGCAGATGGCGCCCGAAAGCTGGACCCTGTACGAAGCGTTGGAAGCGGCAGCATGGCTGCCAAACGGTGAACCGGAGTTCCGCTCCAATCGCCCACTGCCAACCACAACCGGCTTGATCGAACTGCTGGACCTGATCCACGCCGGCCGACAACTTCCCAACGCTCAACTGCAGTTGCATGAGCGGGAAAGGGCCATCACTAGCCTGCGTCGTGAAACCGAGCAAGCGCGCAACGCCCAGCAAAGCCGTCACGATGAGCGCGAGCAGGTGCTGTCGCAGTTGCATCGTGCACAGCAAGCGCTGGCGGATCGTGAAGCAGAAAGCCAGCTTCTCAAGGATCAGCACAGCAGCCTGCAGCAACAGCTGGCCCAAGCGCAGACGGACAAGCAGCAGGCTATCCAGGCCATGAGCGCTGCCAGCGTGGGTTCCAAGCCATTGGCAGAGGAAAACCAGCTGCTGCTGGCTCAACTGCATGACGTGCAGGCCGAGCTGGAAAAGCGCCATCAGGCCGGCCTGGCACTCGAACAACAAGTCGCAGCCCTGAAGCTGGAAGCCGCGCAGGCTCGCGCAACGCAACAAAAAGCCCAACAAGCGCATGCCGACAGTAGCGTTGCACAACGCTACAAGGAAGAAAGCGAGCTTCTGTTGGCCCAGTTGCACGAAGTGCAAGAAGAGCTGGAAAAGCGCCACCTGGAAAGCCAGGGTTTCAACGACAAGTACGCCAAGCTGAAGAGAGAGCTGGACCAGACCCTTGCCGCGCAACAGCAGGCCGGCGTGGACCTGGCTGGCGCTACAGCCAATGCCCAGGCGCTGGGTGAAGAGAACGAGCTGTTGCTCTCGCAACTGCACCTGGTGCAGGAAGAGCTGGAAAACTACTACCTGGCTAATCGCGAAATTCTTGCGGCCATGGACCAGTCCAACCACACGCTGCACCGTGCCCGTAAGGTGATCAGCCGGGTGGCTGCCAATGTCTAAGCCTCAGGCGGCAAGCCCGTTTAACAGTGTGGTCGACCCCCAGTGGTACGCAGCGACTTATCCGGATGTAGCGACAGCAGGTGCAGACCCAGAACAGCACTATGAACAACATGGTGCCGCTGAGGGCCGCTTGCCCCGGTATTTACAAGCCTATCGCCTGGAGTCGGCCCTGTGGGGCGGCTTCAGTGGGCTGGCGTTGCCCGAGCTCAGTGCCCTGCAGGCACACACCGAAGACCGTGAAGAGCACGCGTACGCTTCCTGGGCCCTGGCCCGCTGGCATGCCAGTGCCTCGCAATGGTCGAGCGCACTGCCGTACATCGACGCCCTCGCACAGCCACTGCCACCTTACATCGGCACCCTTGGCCCAATATTGCTAAGGGCCGAAGTGCTGCTGCGCAATGGCCAGCAGTCGCTTGCGCAAGCCTGTATCGCCGAGGCCATTGCGGCAAAAGGCCTGCAAGCCGACTTGTGCCTGGCAGCCGCCAATGTGTCGCTGGCTACCAAGGGCACCCAACACCAGCCGCCAGCGGCTATGCGCCTGTTCTGGCTTAACCGTGCGCTTGCCGCTGCCGACTTGGCACCGGTTGCCCTGCGCGACCCCGCAGCTGCGCTCACCCTGGATAACCTCCAGGCCGCGTCTACCGCGAAGGTTCCGCCACAGGCCCAGCCAAAAATCAGCGTTATCATGCCAGCGTTCAACGCCGAGGCGTTCATTGAAACGGCCCTGCGCAGCCTGCTGGCGCAAAGCTGGAGCAACCTGGAAATCCTGGTTGTCGATGACTGCAGCAGCGATGCCACGGTCGAGCGTGTTTCTGAGCTGGCCCGCGAAGACGCGCGCATCGTGCTGCTACAGCAACCGGTAAACCGCGGTGCTTACGCAGCACGCAATACAGCGTTGAAACATGCGACCGGCACGTTCGTGGTCAACCATGACAGCGACGACTGGTCCCACCCTCAGCGCCTGGAGCTCATGGCCACTCCATTGCTGCAGAACCCGGGCCTGGTCGGTACCCTGGCTGAGTGGGTCAGGGCCGATACCGAGCTGCACTTCCAATGCTGGCGCATGGAAAACAGCCTGATCGAACCGAGCGTTTCCACCATCATGATGCGCTGCGATGCCGTGCGCGAACTTGGCGGCTGGGATGAGGTGCGGGTCGCGGCCGACCATGAGCTGCGTCAGCGCCTGCAACGCCTTCATGGCGATGAGGCACTGCTTTACCTGCTGCCAGGGGTGCCACTGGTCATTGCCCGTCACCTGCCACAGTCGCTGACCATGGCTTCCGGCACGCATCTGCGCTCAACGTTCTATGGCCTGCGCCAGTTATACAGCGCACTTGCCGAGGCCTGGCACGGCATGGCGAACGACGCAGCCGGGCTACGCTTGACGCCAGATAGCGGCACCCGCGCGTTCCCGGCACCGGCCCCGATGCTGCGTAACGCCCAGGCCGAGGCCAGCTACGACTGGCTGGTGGTCAGCGACCTCAGCGAAGCAGCGCGCACCGCCAAGCCCCTGCGGCTGGTGCTGGCGCGCTTGCAGGATCAGGGCGAGCGTATCGGCCTGCTGCATTGGCCAGATTATCAGCGGCCAAGCCCGATTGACCCGGCCCTGCTGCGCCAGGCCGTCGAGGGTGAAGTCGAAATGGTGCTGGCTGAGCAGGCACTGGTGGCCCGCCGAGTACTGGTCGTGGGTCGGCACCTGCTTGCTAGTCCATTGGATCAAGTACCAGCAGTCAAAGGGCTGCAAAGCTGCCAGGTTATCGATTCGGTCCGCGAGGCCAAGTCGCTGGAAATCGGCGTAACACCAGTTTCACCTCAGTTGGCCGGCCCGCTCGCTGCCGAGGTGGCTCCGACACTTGTTACGCCGCCAGTACCGCAGGTTGCCAACTCTGGGCAGCCCGCAGTAGAGGCCGCCGCACCGGAGCCCGCCGAACCTGTGTTACCGGCCTTGTTCGACGAGGCCTGGTACCTGGAACGCAACCCAGACTTGCAAGGCGCCAGCCTCGACGCCTGGCAGCATTACCTTGCCCACGGTCATGCTGAGGGCCGCGAACCTGGCCCAGACTTCAATACGGCGTGGTATCTGGAGCAATGTGTCGAAGCCCGCGAAAGTGGCATGCCGGCACTGCTGCATTATCATCAGTCTGGTCGTCATACCGGTTACGATGTTGGCAACCCAACATTCGCTGGCAACCTGCAGCACCGCCCAGGCAGGCCCACCGTACTGCTTTGCGCCCATGCGGCTAACGTGCAGCTGTTTGGCGCGGAGCGCAGCTTGCTGGATATGCTGGATGCGTGCGCTGCGCTAGACCTGAACGTGCTGGTCAGTGTGCCGAGCGTGGCCAACCTGGCTTACATCGACGCGTTGCGAGCGCGCGCTATGCAGGTGGCTTGCATCCCAACCCAGCTGTGGCGCGCGGACATTGCGCCGTGCCGGGTAGCCGTTGAGCGTTTCTGTGCCTTGATTCGCACCCACTCGGTGGACTTGGTGCACAGCAATACCCTGATGCTGCGCGAGCCGCTGATCGCCGCACGCCTTGCCCAAGTCCCCGCCGTGCTCCATGCGCATGAGTCCCCCGCGCATGATGCCGACCTGTGTGCAGCCATCGGCTTGCCAGCGGACCAGATCGTTGCCGAAGCATTGAGCCGAGCCGACCAAGTACTGGCCAACTCCGCCTTCACGGCGCAGCACCTCGCCAAACCGGGCGCTACCCATGTGGTTGGCAACATCATCGACCTCAAGGCATTCGACCTGCCCAACGCGCCGGACAACAAACGCATCACTGCGGCACTTATCAGCAGCAATTTACCCAAGAAAGGCATCGCCGACTTGTTGCAACTAGCGTGTGACACAGCTGCCGACACCCCCAACTTGCAATTGTTGCTGATTGGCCCGGACACGCCGGGTGTTGCTGCTTTGCGCACCTTGGAAGCCCGCGGCAAACTGCCACGCAATTTGCGCATCATGCCTTACGCCGCAAGCCCGCAGGCTGCCATCGCCCAAGCCAACATTGTGCTGAACCTGTCCCACTGCCAGGAAACCTTCGGCCGCACTGTGCTGGAAGGGATGGCTGCCAGCCGGCCGGTGCTCGCTTATCGCTGGGGGGCTTTGCCAGAGCTGATTGATGAGGGCGTTACGGGGTACACCTTTGAGCATGGCGACACCAAAGCCATGGCCAAAAGATTGCGCCAGTTCTGCCTAAATCCTAAAAAGATCCGCACGCTGGGTGCCGCGAGCCGCAAACGTGCCAAACAGTACAGCCTCAAGCTGCTAAGTCAGCAATTGAAGAGCGCTTATGAGTCGGCACTGGGAACTTCACTGCTGCGGTCAGGCGATTGAAATGAGGTGAACGGCACGGCAGGCACTGCTTGAGTCTTAAGCAGTGCCTGCCGCTCTGTTCGGCCTGCATCGCCTCAGAGCAGTGGCCTTGTGTCGCGATGGGCTGCAAGGCGGCTCCGGCAATTTGTGCAGGGGCTGCTGCGCATCCCATCGCAACACACGGCCGCGCCTGCGTAGGGCCTGCGCCGGTTACAAGGTTACTGGAAGATTTCAGCCTTGATCTTATCCACAAAGTAGATAGACCCATGCTTGCTGAGGTGACCAAAATCCACCACTGGCAGGTCTATCAAGTCGCTGCCAAGGCGGCTTAAACACCCCTCCCCTTTGCAAAGTATATCCAGGGCCGAGATATAGGACGCACCAATAGACGGTACGCGCTGCTTGAAGAAGCGGTCCCAGTCCGCCACTTGCGGGTTCAACCCGTACGCCATGTATTGCGGCGGAACTTTATTGTGTTCAGCCCAATAGTCCAGCACCACCGAACTTAAATTGCCATTCCAATGCGGCACTGGGCCAATCACAACGACTTTGCTCAAGGGCGACGCGGCTTTTATCTTGCTCACTGTTTCTTGCAGCATGGCCAACGCTTGGTGCTGTTCATGAGGGGCATTACTGCCGAACACCAGCCAGGTCAGCACCACCACGTCGGGCTTATATTGCGCCACGGCTTCAAGCCGGTCGTTGTTGGCTTGTGCAACAGGCTTGCCTTCATCGGTCTTGCCAAGGATGGCAAAGAACGGTGGGCCATTGCCGTCGGTCATTTGTGAAATACCGTATTCGGTGTGCCCGTTATCGCGGGCACTCAGTACCCCTTGGTACAGCGCCGCCGCATAGGAGTCTCCCCAGATAAACAACATTTTGCGGCGGGGTTCGATGCAGTGGGCGTAACTGAGTTCTTTGGACACCGAGTGGCAAACGCCGTAACGGATGTTCTGTTTGAAATCATAGTATTCGTAGACGTTGGTAATGGCCGACAGGGCCTGGATTTCCCCCTCTACCCGGTAGGCAGCGCCGTTGCTCTTTACAACGGAGAACCCGGCAGCCAGCACCAGGCAAAACGCAGCGATGGCGGCTGGGCTGCGTGCTTTGCCAAGCCTGGTGCGGAACGTGCCGGGCGATGCAGCGCGTTGGCCGGCGATATTTTCGACGGTGAGGTAAGACACCAGGCCCAGCACGAACGATAGCAACACACCGCCAATAATCGCCTGCGGCTGCTCGGCCAGGCCGCTTTTGAAGAGGTAAACGCAAATGGGCCAATGCCACAGGTACGTGGAATAGGAGGTTTTACCCATCCAAACCACCAGCCAGTGCCTGGCCAGGCGCGAGCCCGTATAACCGGCGGCGATCACCAGGCAGGTGCCGATGACCGGCAACAACGCCCACTGCCCGGGCCACGCGGTGGTGCTGTCGAGGACAAACAACGAAGCTACGATCAATAGCAGCCCGGCAAGCGCGACAGGCGCTTTTTTGCTGTCGCCAAGGTTGACGGGGTACAAGTAGACCACGCCACCAATCAACATCTCCCACGCCCGTGAAGGCAGCATGTAGTAGGCGAAACTTTCCAAGTGGTAAGAGGCCCAAGTGGCGAAGGCGAACGACAGTATGGTCAGGCCAACTATTACTAATCGGCCAGCGCTGGCCCCCAGCACCCTGAGCACGGCCATGATGATCAGCGGGTAGACAAGGTAAAACTGCCATTCGGCCGAGAGTGACCAAGTGTGCAGCAACCATTTCAAATGCGAAGCTGAATCGAAATAGCCCGACTCGCTGTAGAACATCAAGTTGGAGGTAAACGAAAGTGCGCCAGCTACATGCTGCCCAAGTTGTTTGTATTCGATGGGGAGCAGGTGGAAGTAACCCCATGCCAACATGGCAGCGCAAAGGGCAACCAAGGCGGGAATCAACCGTTTGGCTCGGCTGGTGTAAAAACCCGTCAGCGTAAAGGTGCCGGCCTGCACTTTGGGGAAAATGGCACCGGTCATCAAGTAGCCCGAGATGACAAAAAACACATCAACGCCAGCAAACCCTGCCGGAAGCATGGAGGGGTTGAAATGGAACAGCACCACAGCAACGACTGCTAACGCCCGCAGTCCATTCACGTCATCCCTGAATCGCATACGCACCTTTTGGGTAAAATCTTGGCTGAGCCTTATTTGAACTAGCGCGACTTTAGCAGATCACTGGTGGCTAATGGGTATCAGTTTGTGAGCGTGGTGGACGCCGGGTGCCTGTCTCGAGTTTAGGGGGAGGCGTACATCGAGCGCCGCCCGCGCGGCGCATCGCGAGCTGCGCTCGCTCCCACGTTTGTTTCGGGCCAGTCACGCCTGTGCCGGGCGCGCGCGACCGCCTGGTTTGTACGACACGATATCGCGTCATGTGCCAAGGCGTCCGCGCGCAGATCCAACAGGATTAATTGGCCCGAAACAAACGTGGGAGGGAGCGAAGCTCGCGATGCGCCACGCGGGCGGCGCTCGATTTCATAGGCGCTGAAAAACTACGTCGAACAACCCGCCTCCCCCAATGCACCGTGCAGCACGCCCCGTCGGTCAGCGTTTGCGAGGATGCACATCGCTTCGCAAGCGTGCTCGCCCGCGTAACGCGGTATGCTGTAGAAGAAGCGTCTCCACAGGAACCCGCACCCGCTATGACGGAACAGCCATCGCAGGCAGCCGAGTCGGCCGCCGCAGTACACACCGCACATGAAGACCCGCTCACCACTCCTGCCGTGCCCGCCGAGCAAAATGCCGCTGGCTCGCCAGCGCAATTTTCGGATGCAGTGCCAACACCCTTGCTGCCGCTTGCAGCAAAAGCGTTGCCTGGCGCTGATGGCGCCTGGGAATGGCAAGACTACCCACAGGTTCGCGCACGCATTGCTCAGGCAAAGGCCGAGCACCGCGCGGCAAACCCGGTTGCGCTCATACCCGTGCTGGACTTCGACCCGGCCGAGTTGGCCGATCATGCCGCGCAGTTGCAGTTCCAGCCCCCTGGGGCGCTGCCACTGGTGTCCATCCTGATTCCGGTATTCAACAACGCCAAACTCACGCTCGAATGCCTGGCGTCCATCCAGCAGCACCTGCCTGCAGGCCTGGATGTCGAGATCATCGTCGCCGACGACGCCTCTACCGACCAAACCCAGGCGCTGCTAAGCCAGGTGGCCAACATTCGCTACCTGCGCAACTCGCACAATCTGGGTTTTTTACGCAACTGCAACCAGGCCATGAGCCAGGTCACCGGTGCGTTCACCGTGTATCTCAACAACGACGTGCAGGTGACGGCGGGCTGGCTCGAAGCATTGCTGGCCACCTTCGCCGACTTCGACAAGGTAGGCGCCGTAGGGCCTAAGTTCGTCTACCCCAGCGGCCACCTGCAAGAAGCCGGTGCGGCGCTGGCACCAGATGGTTTGTCGACCATGGTAGGTTTTGCCGAAAACCCTGGCGAGCCGCGCTTCAACTATACACGCCGGGTGGATTACGTATCCGGCGCATGCCTGCTCGCCCCTACCGCATTGCTCAAGCGCATCGGCGGTTTCTCGGAAGCGTTTCTGCCCTGCTATTGCGAAGACAGCGACCTGTGCCTGAGCATTCGTGCCGAAGGCTACGAGGTCTATTACAACCCGCATGCCACCATCATTCATCATCTGTCGAAAACCACCGCAGCTGCCGGTGACGACTTCAAGATGGCCAGCATCGCCAACAATGTCAGTGTGCTGAACCGCAAGTGGGGCTCGACCATCGAGCAACATTTCGACCCGCGGCTCATCTGCTTCTACTTGCCGCAATTCCACCCGGTGCCGGAAAATGACGTGTGGTGGGGCAAGGGCTTCACCGAATGGGCAAATGTCAGCAAGGCACAACCCAATTTCGTCGGGCATTACCAGCCACGCATCCCCGCCGACCTCGGTTACTACGACCTGCGCCTGCTCGAAGTCATGCAAGCCCAGGCAGACCTGGCCCAGCGCTATGGTATTCATGGCTTCTGCTTCTACTACTACTGGTTCGACGGCAAGCGCTTGCTGGAGCGCCCGGTCGAGCAACTGCTGCAGAGCGACAAGCCAGACATCCCGTTCTGCCTGTGCTGGGCAAACGAGAACTGGACACGCCGCTGGGACGGCCTCGAGCAGGAGGTCTTGATTGCCCAGGCACACAGCGACGAAGACGATCTTGCCGTGATCAACGACCTGATCCGGTTCTTCAAGGATGGCCGCTACATCAAAGTCGGCGACCGCCCGTTACTGTTGATCTATCGGCCGACGCTGTTCCCCGACTTCGCCAAAACGGCAGCACGCTGGCGGGAAGCTTGCCGCGATCAAGGCGTGGGCGAAATCTACATCGCTATGGTCGAGTCGTTCGGGCTGGCCACCGCAAACTTCCACCCGTCTCAGTTCGGATGTGATGCGGCGGTCGAGTTCCCCCCAGGCGGCTTGGTGCAGCCCAAGCCACCCAGCGGCGAAATGCTCAACCCTGACTTCACAGGCCACTCAGCAGACTACCGGGACATCGCGGTAAGCTTCGCCTCGCGCCCCGGCCCTGCCTATACACGCTTCAAAGGCGTAATGCCCGGGTGGGACAACACCGCCCGGCGCCAGCATGCGGGCGGGTGTTTCGAGCACTCCACGCCAGGCGCCTTCCAGGCCTGGCTTGAGGAGTCGATTACCGATACCCGCCAGCAACACTTCGGCGACGAACGCCTGGTGTTCATCAATGCATGGAACGAATGGGCCGAAGGTGCGTACCTTGAGCCTGACCGGCGCTTTGGCCACACCTACCTCGAAGCCGTAAGCAACGCGCTAGACGCCTCGCGTCTGCTGAAGAAAAACTGACTGGCTGGACCCTGATGACCCACATCATTAAAAACAGCAATGACGTATGCCTGGCCGGCCACCCGTTTGCGCCCATCGGTATGGGCGAACATGTACGTGCCACGTTCCGTTCATTGAGAGCGGTGTATACACCGCCCGTTATCCACGATATCTATAAAATCGTCCCCGCCACTGAGGCCGACAGCGCTGAATTTGGCCAGGCACTGACCGAGCAGCCAGCCGCGATCAACATATTCCACATCAACGGCAACGAAGTGGAACATGCCCTGGAGCATATCAACCAGACGCGCCCCTGGACGGGTTACAACATCATTTATCCGTTGTGGGAGCTGCCGCGCTACCCAGACGGATGGGCCGAACAACTCGACCGTTTCGACGAAATCTGGGCCGCTTCGCAGTTTGTCATGGACGGCCTTCAGGCGGCGTGCAAAAAGCCTGTGGTGCATATGCCACTGGCCACGGAGGTCCACCTCGACAATTTCTTTGGCCGCCGCTACTTCGGCCTGCCAGAAGCCGATTATGTGTTCCTGTTCTTTTATGACCTGCGCTCCTATTCGGCGCGGAAAAACCCCCAGGGCGTCTTCGAGGCGTTCAGGCAAATGCTGGCCAAGCGGCCGTACGCCAACACGCACCTGGTGATCAAGGTGAACGGGGTAGACATGAACCCGCAGGCGTTTACCGACTTGCAGGCTGAAGTGAAGGCATTGCACGGCCGGGTCACCTTGATAGAACGGACCATGAGCAGTACCGAAGTGAAAAACCTGCTGCGCTGCAGTGACTGCTTTGTGTCACTGCATCGCTCCGAGGGCTACGGTTTCGGTATTGCCGAAGCGATGGCGCTGGGCAAGCCTGTTATCGCCACAGCCTATTCCGGCAACATGGACTTCATGGCCGCGCACTGCAGCTTGCCAGTCGATTACCGCTTGGTGGCGGTGAAGGAAGGTGAGTACCCCCATTACGAAGCACAGCACTGGGCGGACCCATACTGCGAGCAGGCAGTGGCCTACATGGTGCAGTTGGTGGATGACCCCTCGATGGGGCGCGCCTTGGGGCAGAAAGCGCGCCTGCATATGCAAAGCTTCTTCAGCTACCGCTATACAGGCTTGCGCTACCGCGCCCGCCTGGCAGAAATACGCCAGATGTTGTCCGAGTCCTGAGGACTGAAACCAGTCAGAAGGCCGGTGGGGCCGCTTAGCGGCCCCAAATTGCTTAACTGACCGGCATCAAGATTCACCCGCGAACACCGGCTGCCTGCTTCGCGGGGGAACCGCTGCCACACCGGCCCGCTCAATCAATCAGTTAGAGGTGGTTCCAATAACGCCTGGCCACGCCAGTAGTCGAGAATGTCACGCACCGTCTGCGCGAGCGGCGTAGTAGGCACCCAGCCCACGGCTTCTTTGATTCGGGCATTGGCCCCTGCTGCCAGCGGAATGTCCGAAGGACGCAAGCGGTCGGGGTCAGTCTGGACGGTGATCGGTACCGTAGCTTCGGCCAACAGCGCCAGCAACACGCTGCGGATCTGCCGGCTTGCGCCAGAAGCAATGTTGTACGTTCGGTGCTGAAGCTGATCCCTGTCTGCGGCAAGCAGCATTGCGTAGGCTTCGCACACATCATGCACATTCAAGAAGTCACGGCTTGCATCGAGGTTGCCAACCTTGAGCACGGGCGGCTGTAAACCGGCCTCTATCCACGCGATCTGCCTGGCGAACGAGGCCGTGACAAAGTCTGCGCTCTGCCCTGGGCCAATATGGTTGAACGGGCGCACTACCACCCCTGGCATACCTTGGCGCAGGTACTGCATCACAGCATGCTCAGCCGCCAGCTTACTGGCAGCATAGGGGTTCATCGGGACGCAGGTCGCGTTTTCATCCAGCAGCTGGCCACTTTTGAAGCTCTCGCCGTACACCTCGGACGAGCTGACAAACAGGGTGAAGCACTCCGACGCGTGCGCTTTGAGCCCCTCCATCAGGTTCAGGGTACCGATGACGTTGGTGTGCCAGGTCAGCAGAGGTTCCTTGAAGCTGACGGCAACATTCGATACCGCTGCCAGGTGAACCAAGTGCGTGGGCTTGACCCGCTGGATAACCGCCTCGACCTGAGCCCGATCACAGATGTCCATCACCTGGTAGTCGCATTCGGCTGGCGCAGGGGTTGTTGCCACCGTGCCGACGACTTCATGGTTGCCATTCAGCAACCGGCGCTGCAGCACCTTGCCGACAAAGCCATTGGCCCCGGTCAAAAGAATTCTGGCCATCTAGAAACTCCAAATCGCGGGCACCTGCCCAAGCCAGGCTTGACCGGGAGGCGCACTTGCGGGAACCGCCGTCAGAAACTCACGCCATTGGCGTTACGGCGCAGGTCGGCCTCTACCATCATGCGGCAGAGGTCTTCCAGAGAGGTACGGGGCTCCCAGCCCAGCACGGTCTTGGCCTTTTCCGGGTTACCAAGGAGCAGGTCAACTTCGGTGGGGCGGTAGAACTTGGGGTTTACCGCGACCAGGGTACGGCCTGTGGCAGCGTCGATTCCCGTTTCGTTTTCCGCCTTGCCCTGCCAGATAATATCGATATCCACTGCCTTGCAAGCCAGGGTCACAAAATCGCGTACCGACTCGGTGCGGTTGGTGGCCAGCACGAAGGTATCGGGCTCGTCAGCCTGCAGCATGCGCCACATGCCTTCGACGTATTCCTTGGCGTAACCCCAGTCACGCTTGGCGTCAAGGTTGCCCAGCTCCATTCGGTCGAGCTTGCCTAGCTTGATCTTGGCTACGCTGTCGGTGATTTTGCGGGTGACGAACTCACGGCCGCGCAAGGGTGACTCGTGGTTGAACAAAATGCCGCTCGCGCCAAAAATGTCATACGACTCGCGGTAATTGATGGTCATCCAATGCGCATAAAGCTTGGCGACACCATAGGGACTGCGCGGGTAGAACGGCGTACTTTCGACCTGGGGGGTTTGCTGCACCTTACCGAACATTTCAGAGGTCGAGGCCTGATAGAAGCGCGCCTTTGGATTAACGATGCGAATGGCCTCCAACAGGTTGACAGCACCGAGGCCGGTGATTTCAGCCGTGGTCACCGGCTGGTCGAACGATACGCCGACAAAACTCTGCGCAGCGAGGTTGTAAACCTCAGTTGCCTGTGTGGTCTGGAGCAAGCGAATACTCGCCGACAGGTCGGTCAGGTCGTACTCCACAAGGTGCAGATTGGGGTGCTGCTCGACGCCCAGCTCCGCCAGGCGCCAGAAGTTGACCGAACTGGTACGGCGGTAGGTGCCGTAGACGGTGTAGCCCTTGGCAAGCAGCAGCTCGGCCAGGTACGCCCCATCCTGGCCTGTGATGCCGGTGACGATCGCGATCATGAATCCTCCAGAAAATCGCCATCGAGGCCTTCTCGGGAAGTCGCTCGACGGGTTAATAGACCTGCTTCGGAACATGATACTGGCTCAGCATCGGCAACACGAGGCCGGCGAGGTTACCCGAGTTCTAACCTCGGGCGTGGATAACGCCTGGCACTTGCCATATAACCGCTCGGCAGCAATCAGAACTTTCTTACAGTCAGGTCAGAACATTTCATATTTTAGATGTCTATGCTTCCGCTATATTCCTGCACGCTCCTGCTAATGCCACCCAGGGCGCCGCAGGACGGGGCTTAGCAACCCAGGCAAATTACCGTACGCCACGGGCGATCAGGTATACTTTTGACTCACGTCTATATGATGGCTAAGTCGTACGTGCATGGACTTATGCAGAGTTCATAGGCTCTGTCAGAACCTCAAGGTAGAAAACTCTCGTGAAGATATTAGTAACAGGTGGTGCCGGCTTCATTGGCTCGGCAGTCGTGCGACACATCATCTCCAGCACCGAAGACTCGGTGGTCAACGTCGACAAACTGACCTATGCAGGCAACCTCGAATCGCTGCAGTCAGTCGACCAGAGCGAGCGCTACGCATTCGAGCGTGTCGACATCTGTGACCGCGCCGAGCTCGACCGCGTATTCCGCGAGCATCAACCTGATGCCGTCATGCACCTGGCCGCAGAGTCGCACGTCGACCGCTCCATCAGCGGCCCTTCCGAATTCATCCAAACCAACATCATCGGTACCTACAACCTGCTGGAAGCGGCGCGTGGCTACTGGGTGGCACTGGACGACACGCGCAAGGCAGCGTTCCGCTTCCACCACATCTCCACCGATGAAGTGTATGGCGACCTTGAGGGCCCGGAAGATCTGTTCACCGAGACCACACCGTACCAGCCAAGTTCGCCCTACTCCGCCAGCAAGGCCAGCTCTGACCATTTGGTGCGCGCCTGGGCCCGTACCTATGGCTTGCCAACCCTGGTCACCAACTGTTCTAACAACTATGGCCCGTTCCACTTCCCCGAGAAGTTGATCCCGCTGGTTATCCTCAATGCTTTGGAAGGCAAACCACTGCCGATCTACGGCAAAGGCGACCAGATTCGCGATTGGCTGTACGTCGAAGACCACGCACGTGCGCTGTACAAGGTAGTGACCGAGGGTGAGATCGGCGAAACCTACAACATCGGTGGCCACAACGAGAAACAGAACATCGAAGTGGTTCGCACCGTCTGTGCGCTGCTGGATGAACTGCGCCCAGACTCGGCCTTCCGCCCACATGTCGACCTGCTGACCTACGTCAAGGACCGCCCTGGCCATGACCTGCGCTATGCGATCGATGCCAGCAAAATCCAGCGCGAACTCGGCTGGGTGCCGGAAGAAACCTTCGAGTCGGGTATCCGCAAAACTGTGCAATGGTACCTGGACAACCCAGAATGGGTGGCGCACGTGAAAAGCGGCAGCTACCAGCAATGGATCGACTCCAACTACACCACGCGCACGGGTAAGACATGAAGATTCTGCTGCTGGGCAAAAACGGCCAGGTTGGCTGGGAACTGCAGCGGGCACTGAGCGTGTTTGGCGAAGTGGTGGCCCTCGACCGCCATCCGGCACAAACCGCTTACGGTGAACTGAGCGGAGACTTGTCAAACCTTGCCGGCCTGCGCCAGGCCATTACCAAGGTGGCACCGCAGGTCATCGTCAACGCCGCCGCCTATACCGCGGTGGACAAAGCTGAAACCGAGCGCGAGCTGGCCCACACGGTCAACGCCTTGGCCAGCCAGGTAATGGCCGAAGAAGCCAAGCGCCTCGATGCCTGGCTGGTACATTACTCCACCGACTACGTCTTCGACGGCAGCGGTACTGCGCCATGGCAAGAAACCGACCCGGTAGCGCCGGTAAACTACTACGGTGCAACCAAGCTCGAGGGCGAGCAACTGATCGCGGCGTCGGGCTGCAAGCACCTCATTTTCCGCACTAGCTGGGTGTATGCCGCACGCGGCAACAACTTTGCCAAAACCATGCTGCGCCTGGCCAAAGACCGGCCAACGCTGAGCGTGATCGCTGACCAGGTGGGCGTACCCACTGGGGCCGACTTGTTGGCGGATGTCGCCGTGGCTGCGCTGCAGCAAGCCATGCGCAAGCCCGAACTCGGAGGCATCTATCACTTGGCGCCCGCTGGCGAAACAACCTGGCACGCTTACGCAAGCTATGTGATCGAGTTTGCCCGCAAACACGGTGAAACCCTTGCCGTGGAAGCGGTCAACCCAATCACCACCGCCCAATACCCAACGCCTGCCAGCCGGCCGTTGAACTCGCGCCTGGCGACCGTAAAACTTCGCGACGCATTTTCACTGCACCTGCCGGATTGGCAATTGGGTGTAACCCGTATGCTTATGGAAGCTTTGAATAAATGAACACAACCAATCGTAAAGGGATCATTCTGGCTGGTGGTTCCGGGACGCGCCTGCATCCATTGACCTTGGGCGTCTCCAAGCAGATGCTGCCCATCTACGACAAGCCGATGATTTTCTACCCTCTGTCGGTGCTGATGTTGGCGGGCATGCGGGAGATCCTGATCATTTCTACCCCCGAAGACCTGCCAGCATTTCGTAAGCTGCTGGGCGACGGCAGCCAATATGGCGTGCAGCTCAGCTATGCCGAGCAACCAAGCCCGGACGGCTTGGCACAGGCGTTCATCATTGGCGAACAGTTCATTGGCAAAGACCCTTGCTGCTTGATCCTTGGCGACAACATTTTCTACGGCCAGCATTTCTCCGATAACCTGCGCGCCGCTGCTGAACAAACCGAGGGCGCCACGGTGTTCGGTTACCATGTTGCCGACCCTGAGCGCTTCGGTGTGGTTGAGTTCGATGCCAACGGGCGAGCGCTCAGCATCGAAGAGAAACCTGCCAAGCCCAAGTCCAGTTATGCCGTAACCGGCCTTTATTTCTACGACAACAACGTCGTCGAGATCGCCAAGGGCATCAAGCCCTCCGAGCGCGGTGAGCTGGAAATTACCGATGTGAACAGTGCCTACCTCAACCAGAAAAACCTCAGTGTCGAAATTCTCGGCCGTGGGTTCGCCTGGCTGGACACCGGCACTCACCAGTCGTTGATGGAGGCCAGCCACTTCATCCAAACCATCGAAGAACGCCAAGGCTGGAAAGTGGCGTGCCTGGAAGAAATTGCCTACAGCAACGGCTGGATCACCAAAGAGCAAGTAGCCGAGCAGGCAGAAAAACTCAAGAAGACCGGCTACGGCAAATACCTGCTAGGCCTCCTGGAGCCAGGTCGCCACTAAGTATGGCGACGGGGATTAAAAACGCCGCCAAAATTGCAGTGCTGCTGGCTGCCTATAACGGTCGCGAATGGATAGAGGCGCAACTGGCCTCTGTCCTTGCCCAGGTTGCGGTCAACGTTGACATTTTTATCAGCGTTGACCCCTCCACCGACGGCACCGAACTGTGGTGTGCGGAGTTTGCACAGGCCCATGCCAATGTCGTGCTTCTGCCCTCCTCCGGCGTCTTCGGCGGCGCCTCACGCAATTTCTTTCGCCTGATCAGGGACGTTGACCTGTCAGCGTATGACTTTGTGGCATTCGCCGATCAGGACGATATATGGTATGCGGACAAGCTCGAACAGGCCGTTGCCACCTTGCGCAGCAGCGAAGCTGAGGGGTATTCGAGCAACGTCGTGGCGTTTTGGGCGGATGGGCGCCGGTTGCGGGTCAATAAAGCTCAACCCCAAGTGCGCTGGGACCATTTATTTGAAGCCGCTGGCCCTGGCTGCACCTATGTGCTTAGCCGTAAGCTGGCATTGGCCTTCAAAGCACAGCTGCTGAGTTGCTGGGACGAAGCACAGCATATCGACCTGCACGATTGGTTTTGCTACGCCTTCGCCCGCAGTCGTGGCTATGGCTGGGTCATTGACCCGCGTCCAGGGCTGGACTACCGGCAGCATGAGCGCAACCAGGTTGGGGTTAACGATGGGATGGCGTCAGCAAAGGCGCGCTGGCGGAAGATTACCAACGGCTGGTGGTTTGAGCAGGTGCTGTTGACTGCACGGCTTTTGCAGATAAACAGCCCATTCTTCGCGTTAACGGGCACTCACCACAAGGTGAAATCGTGGACCAAGCTGGCGTTCAGCGCTGCCAGTTGCCGCAGGCGTACACGTGACCGGGTGATGTTCTTTGTCATCTGCCTGTTGATGGGCGTTCTCGGTCAGCAGCCCAATCACCGTAGGTAATGCGGGTACCCGATCGTGCAACGCCCTACTAGCGGGTTAAGGTGAAGGGCTGCTGTTCAGCCCTTCACCTTGGCTTGCTACACCACACCACGTCCGCAGTAATGGTCATCCAGCATCACTTCGCCCAGCAACTTCAGCTCGTCGGTAGAGTGCTTCGAGAAAAACTCATCGGCAATCGCCCGGCTGGCCTCAAGCGATGGCGCAAAGCTGCCCAGCAACTGGGTACGTACCCGCACTGCGTCCCTGGCAAACTGAAGCACCCCATTGCGCAGGTCATTCCTGAACGCATCACCATCACGCTCCTGGACCGAGAGCTCACGGTAATGGGCCTCTACGTTCACACCATCCTTAGACGTGTACTTCACAACCTGCCCATCACTGGAGCTCAGCAGCTTTTCAAGCTCGAAGCTACGCAGGTACATGATTGGGGCCGCCAGGCTGTGCTCTACGTTGTGCATCAGGCAACCACGCACAATCACGCCGTGCTGTTCGGCCACTGGGATCGAACGCTCGTCGGTGGCCAGGTAGTAGCCATTGAGCTTTTGCCCGGTGAGCTTGCACAGGTAGTTCTGGATGGTGGCGCCATAGCCAACGTCTACCACCGCGTTTCGCTGGCCAGCCATCAACCCCATGGTCTTCAAATACAAGGCCAGTGCTTCACGCTCTTGCTCTGCCTGCTTGAAGATGGTCTCGGCCAGCTTGGTCAGCACCGGCTCCAACACGGCGAGGTTGCCGTTGCGCACCTCAACTTGAGTATCCCGGCCTACATTCAATTCGGTTTGCAGCTCACTCCAGGCTGAATCGCTCAAAGTCAAACCGAAGCGCTCAAGCAAATAGTTGCTCGCCGTATTCAGGTAGTAGTCGCCTTTGCCGAGGGCCAGCACATCGTCCAGGTTGGCAAGCAGCGGCACGCTGCAGGTGCGGCGGGAAACGACCAGGTACTTCGAAGGTGGGGCATCGCTGACTTCCTCAGCCCAAACGTCGTAAACGGCTTTCATCAGCTGGCCTTCACGTGCCAGGAAGTGCAGCTGCTCAACACCATCGCGCCGGGCACTGTCGATCAACCACTGCGCCATACCGGTCAGCATCGGCCCGACCAGGCTGTAGCCGATATTGTACGGCGTAGCGTGGAACAGCGACCCAGGGTTCAGGTTAGGGTAAACCACTGCAGGGAAGTTTTTCTGGAACAGCAGGCCCAGCGTCAATTCGGCGTTCAGGTCGTGGGCGAACTCGTACCTCTCCACAATGCTACGCAGGCGCGGCGTGCCCCTGGCAAGCTCTGTGGGGCGCAAAATATGCAAGCCGACACAGCCTTTGTCGCAAGGGATCTGCAAGTCGGAGCGCTCGTTGTCACCCACCATGATGAACTCGGACGGTTGCAGCCCGTAGTCTTGCAAAACATGGTCATACAGCTGCCCAGTGTCCTTGCGCAGCCCTACTTCGTTGGACAGGTAGAAGGCCGTCCAGCCATGTACGCCATTGGCATTGAGCGCCGCGATGATCAGGGACTTGGGCAGGAACATGTCGGAAATCAACGCAACCGGCTTACCCGTAGCCTTCGCCGCCTCGAACAATTCAAGGCCGCCGCTGCGCACGGACAACGATTGGTACTCGGTATGCTCTTCGAGCTCGCGAATGGTCTGCACATCTTGGTCGGCAAGCTTAGTGAGCTGCTGGAACGCCTGGTAGATGTCGTCCAGGTCTACGTCCTTGCCTTTTTGCTTGCGCGCCTCGCCCTCTGCGAGCACCCGATAATCGCTGAACAGTGCGGACAGGTGCGCCGGCAAATTGGCCGCGACAATCCGCTTGGTAGTTTCAGCGTCGATCAGCGGGCGAATCAGCAGCGTGTCGAAAATATCGAAACCGATGCATTTGATGGCAGGGTTGGAGAACTGCCCGACCATCCACTCGTGCGGGCGGCCGACCGACTGGTCAAGGCGCCAGGACGACCATGTAGGGTTCTCGGTGTCCTGCAAAATGCCAGGCTGCAAGCCTTGTTTGCGGCCACTCAGCGCCAGCAGCCGCTCGAGGCAGTGAGCAAAGGTACCGTCAGTTTGACCCGCCTCTTCATTAAAGTCGTTGATGGTGATACCAGCGCTGAACAGCGGCCGCATCGCGTCGCCTCGCGCCCAGAACATCGACCCGGCAGGGAAATCGAAATACCCTTGCGGCACCGGTGCGATACCCAAGCGTGCACACCAGGCCATACCCATGCCTTTATTGGCCAGCCAGGTATTGGCCTGAGAAGGTACCGACTTGAAGTTCTGCGGGTAGACGATGCCCTTGCCACCCGTCATCAGGGTAAAGATCCTGCGAATGGTCGCGGTGCTACCTAGCAGGTTACCTGCCAGGTACTGACGCCATCCCTCAGTTGCTCCGGCGTTGTAAAGCGACTTCTTGCTGTGCAAGTGGGCGATGTAGTCATAGCCTCGAAGTGCCTCACCAAAGGTGACGAACATCGGGGCAATGTCCCGGCCACGGTTGTCCACAACCTGGAAAACCTGCGCATTGCAGTTGGGCAACTGTTGGAACGCCGCCCGGCAGGCCTGCTCACCCTCGGCATCCTTGACCGACACATAAAGGTCGTACACAAACGGCATGTGCTTCAGATAGCCAGCGAACTCAGGGGCCAAGTCGTCGTAGTACATGTGCAAGTGAATGGCGATGGTGCCTTCGACGTGGTCTGCCTGCAGCACGCCGTCCAAGTTGATCAACGTGTTATCCACAGCTTCGATCAGCGGCTGGCTGCCGTTCTTCCACATCTCGTAATGCGGGCTGCCGCGGAACACAAAGGCCAGATTGCGATAGCCCCAATTCAGTACAGGGTTACGGTACTTCGGAGGGATCGCCCAATACAGCGGCTTGACCTGCTGCAGCACACGGGCACGCAGCCCACCGGCAACCAACGGCCGCTGCCCACGTAGCGCCCGAGAAAGCAGGCGCATTGGCGCGGTCACTTTCCAACTGCTGGAGCTATGAATGCCCTGCACGATACTGGCAAATTCATCGGCAGACCGGCTGGCTTGTTCGTTGCGCAACGCCAACTGCAGCTTGAGGCTCTGAGTTTCTTCCCGTGCCTGGGAAATTTCGCTGCGGGCATTGGCCACTTCATCGCGAAGCGTGGCCAGCAGCTGTTGGTCCGCTTTGGCCGACGCCATCGACGCCGCCAATGCATGCTGGGCTTCGGCTGCGACGCTGTGGGCTTCTGCCAGCTGTGCTTGCAGCTTCGCTTCTACTTCCTGCGGCGCGGCGCTGGCTTCAGCCAACTGAGCGTGCAATTGCTGGTGCGTCTGCTGCGCGCCGGCCAGCAGCGCCTGTAAATGGTGTCGGCTCCCAAGCAGCGCGGCATTTTCTTCGCGTAGCTGATCAAGCAACGCCGCGTCCGCCGAACGCGCCTGCACGTTGAGCAACTCTGTTGCACCTGGCAACCGCACGTTGGTGAGTTCGGCCTGTCCGCTGAACATCAGGTTGTGGACCTGCGGCGCCATGGCGGCGGTCTTGGCAAAAACGCCGACAAAGTCGTGCCGGTTGCCTGCCAAACCGCTCGCTTCCCTTGGCCCGATGAACGATTCCAGCAGAACGGGCGAGTAGCCGCTGCGTTGCGCCCAGGTCACCAGCGCATGGCCTGCGTCGGGGTAGAACCGCCAGCAATCTTCTGGCTGGCGCTGCAGGTCGCCGTCGTTCGGCGCGCAGACACACAGTAGCCCCGAAGGCTTGAGGATACGCAGGAATTCATTGAACACCACCCAGAACATGTCCGCATGCCCAAAGCGCGAACTGCAAATGACAGCGTCTACACTCTCGGTCTCAAACGGCAGGGCACAGGCGTCGTCCAGGACGATATCCACGCCCGGCCCCTCAGCTGTATCGACGCCAATGCGTTCAAAGCCTTGTGGGCAGATGTCCTTAGGCGAGCCACCCAGGTGCTGCGCACCCATGATGACGACCTTGGAGCCAACAGGCAGGTTGTTGCGGTAGGTCTCGAGAAAGAGCCGACCATAATTATGTGCAGGGAGGTGCATTTATAGACCTGTTTCGGTATCGATACTTAACTGAATGTCCAACATCGGTATGCCGATCAATCCCGATGCCGACGGATCCTGGCTTGAATGGAAAATGACAGCGTCGTGAATCCAGTGGTGCGAAGTATGGTCTTGCTGGGTACCGTCAGCGACGGCAACCTGAATAGAGTAGTCGCCACCGGCAAGCCATGGCATCGGGAAGGTGAATTCCGCCTTGAACTCCTGGCCTGGCGCAGCTACTGGCGGCAAGCGGTCCTTGATGCTCAGCGTGTTGCTGCCAAACAGGAACTGGCCAAGCCGATCCTTGATATAGAACCCCAACACCGGGCTTCTTAACTCTGTGTAAGCAACAGCGCGAATCGTCAGCGTTACAACTTCGCCGCCCTTGAGCGCCCTGATGTCACTGCCATCTTCGGCGGTAACGTTTACGTAATTGATCTGCGCCCCTAGCGGGTCTGTCTGCGCCGAAGCCTGTAAGTTGGGCTGAAAAAGGCTCAGCGGGCCAGCAGTCTCGTAAGGCTGACCACCTGCCCAAATTTCTCGAAGTTTCCGGGCTGTCGCAGAAGCATGCGTCTGATCCTGGAGCTGCTTGTCTTGCGTGGCGCCAAGGATAAAGTTCAGGTAGTGCTCCGAGGTTTGCTTGGCCTCACCAAGCTCTCTGGTCTCACCATCGGCCAGCCAAAGTGCCTTGTCGCACAGCGCAATTACCGAAGTGCTGTCGTGGCTGACAAACAGCAGGGTTTTTTCTTCTTTGAACTTGCGCAGGAAGCGCATGCACTTCTGGGTGAAGATCGCATCGCCAACCGCCAGCGCCTCATCGATGATGAGGATATCGGCATCCACATGCGCAATGGTCGCGAAAGCTAGCCGTACAAACATGCCGCTGGAGTAAGTCTTCACCGGCTGATCTATGAAATCCCTGATTTCAGAGAAGTTCACGATGTCGTCGAACCGCTCGTCCGTCTGCTCTTTGGTCAAACCATAGAATGCCGCGCTGAGGTAGACGTTCTCGCGGCCCGTGAATTCCGGATTGAAACCGGCGCCTAGTTCCAGCAATGCCGCTACCCGACCAAATGTTTGCACATGGCCATGGGTGGGGCTCAGCGTGCCGCAAATCAGCTGCAACAAGGTCGATTTGCCAGAGCCGTTGCGGCCGATGATACCGAGCGTTTCACCCTTGTTGAGCGTGAACGACACGTTTTTCAGCGCCCAAAACTCTCGGCTGTAAGCTTTCTGCCGCAGGCCGAGCCCTCGCCTCAGGCGAGGCATGATGGACTGTTTAAGCCGGTCCTGGGGCTTGCCATAGATGTGAAAGCACTTCGATACACCGCTAACGACGATCGCTGCGTCACTCTGCTGCTGGGGGTTAGAGGACATCAGCGAATCCCTTTCTCGTTTTCTGGAACCATGCGTAACCCAACCAGGCAGTCATCAGTGCCATCACCGAGTATTTAGCCAACCCTATCCAGTTCGGCATATGGCCCCAAATCAATACCTCCCGGACCTGCTCAATGATGAACGTCAGCGGGTTGGCCTCCATGAGGGGGCGCATTTCAACCGGCAGCGAGCTGATCGGGAAAAATACCGGAGACATGAACAGCATGATCATAGTGATGATGCCAATGGTTTGACCCACATCGCGCAGGTACACGCCCAACGAAGCCAGCGCCCAAGCCAAGCCTTGCACGAACAGGATATAAGGCAGCGCGATCAACGGCACAAGCAGCATGGTCGCGTGGAATTCGCCATTGACGAAAACAATCGCGCACACCAGTACCAGCAAACTCACACCGGTGTGGAACAGCGCGGTACACATCGAGATGACCGGCAGGATCTCGAGCGGGAAAACAACCTTTTTGACGTAATTGACGTTTGCCAGGATCAACCCAGGCGCCCTGTTCAATACCTCGGCAAACAAACCGTGCACGATCATGCCGGCAAACAGCAACACGGCAAAATCGCCCTTGCTTTCATCCGGAGAAGTTGTCCAGCGGGCCTTGAATACGACGGAAAAAACGAAAGTGTATACCGCCAACATGAATAATGGCGTCAGGAAAGACCACAACAGCCCCATTACGGAGCCTTTATAGCGGCCGACTACCTCTCGGCGTGTCATTTGCAGAATCAACCGGCGGTAATGCCAGAGATTGCTTACCAGTGCCCACGGTGAGACGGGGGCCCGTGAATGCGGGTTCATTCAGTTACCTCGGAGCATGTATCGGACTGTCGGTGCGCCAAGCAGCCACGCAAGCCCAGCCGCTCCCCTATGCACGGAATGGCTAGGCTTGCAAAGACCGGCAGCGTCAGGCGTAGGCGTCGGCATCGACAAAAGCGCTAGCCTTCTGATCTTTCGCCGACAATGCGGGCTCCCCTTCATAGGGCCACTCAATGGCTACGGTCGGGTCATTCCAAGCCAGGCTGCGGTCGTACTGCGGCGCGTAGAAGTCGGTCGTTTTGTAAAGGAACTCGGCGGTTTCCGACAGCACCACGAAACCATGCGCAAAGCCTTCTGGCACCCAGAGCTGGCGTTTGTTCTCGGCGCTCAGGTGAACACCCACCCACTTGCCAAAGGTCTTTGAGCTCTTACGCATGTCGACCGCTACGTCGAACACTTCACCCTGAACGACCCGCACCAATTTGCCCTGGGGTTGCTGGATCTGATAATGCATCCCCCGCAGCACACCCTTCACCGATCGGGAATGGTTATCCTGAACGAAGTTTACTGGGCGACCCACCACCTCATCGAACACCTTCTGATTGAAGCTTTCGAAGAAGAACCCTCGTTCATCGCCAAAAACCTGAGGCTCAAAGAGGATGACCTCCGGGATGGCTTGCTTTGTTGCTTTCATTTGCTACTTATCTCCAAAAAACAGGTGGCGCGAGGACGGTGCTACAAGCAATTGACGCTGATGCTTGCAACCGCCCCAGCCTGTAAAGCTGTGCTCAAATCCGGGCCAGACACGCAGCGATCATCAGCGTGATGTTCCCTACAAAAGTTTGGCGATAGACGCCCGAGCGACGCAATGCGCAAAGACGAGCTGCAAGGCCAAGGTGCCGCCCTTTTTCGAAATGAGCCAGAATGGTGCGATTTTCCTGAGTCAACAATGGACTCATCGCCCGCAGTATTTCCAGATTGGCGTCGTTCCACCTGACAAAACGGCCTGATAGCATTTTTCGCAAGCGGTTCAGCCGTGCACTAAAGGTGTTGTTAGCCCCGATCAGGTTGTCGGTGTGCTGACGGTACTCAAGACTTGCCTGTGAATCGTAAAGCACAAAGCCACCACACCCTGTTACCAAAATATAAGCGAGCCAGTCATGCGCCACGATACTGGCATCTTCAGGCAACTGCACCAGCAAGCTGCGGGCTTGCTGATTGATCATCATGGTATTGGCCCCAGCCAGGCTCTGCACCAGCGCATTCTGAAAAGATGGGCGCCTGGTAAAAAGAGGTGAATACCCTGCCGCGTTACGGTCGCTATCAACAAGTCGGGTCCGAGAGCAATAAAGCGCCGGCTTTTCAAGCGGCATTGTGACCAGCTTGGCCAGACTTCGTTCCAGCTTGTCACTGAACCAGACGTCGTCTTGATCACTGAAGGCGTAAAAGCGCGCTTGCACCGCTGGGCGCTTGAGCAGTGATATGAAATTTTTTGCGAAGCCTTGACGCGGCCCCTCAAAGACCTGCAGCCGCGCCGCCCCCCAGCGCTGCTGGTACTCGGTCAGAATCTGGCCGGTAGCATCACTAGAGCCGTCGTCGGATACATAAAGTGTCCAGTTGCTGTACGTCTGTGCGCCGAACGAGTCGAGTTGCTCCCTAAGGAACGAAGCACCGTTGTAGGTGCACATCAGGATCGCGACCTCGGCCCCCTTCTCTTCCAAGCCTATGGAGGATTGGTAGCTAATTGCCATCTTATAACCCTCCCATTTTCATTGATACATCTCGGTTTCATCTGGCTAATCAATTGCTTCAAACCATGCTCCAGGACCTGACGTCATCGGCCCGCGCACTTGCTGCTCCTGCCCAACCTGTACTCAAACATCACAGCGCCCATAGTTGTCCTCAAAACGGACTATATCGTCTTCGCCTAGGTACTCACCGCTCTGCACCTCGATCAACACCAGGTCAATCACACCCGGGTTGCGCAGACGGTGCTTATGCCCAGCACGGATGAAGGTGGACTCATTGGTGTTCAGCATCAATTCTTGCTCGTCGTTGACGACGACAGCCATCCCGCTGACGACTATCCAATGCTCACTGCGATGATGGTGCATCTGCAGTGACAGTGAAGCCTTGGGCTTGACTACGATGCGCTTGATCTTGAAACGATCACCGTCCTCCAGTGTGGTGTAGGTACCCCAGGGGCGGTGCACCGTGCGATGCAAACGGTGCACCGCATGGCCTTCGGCTTTAAGCCGCGTGACGACGTGTTTGACATCCTGCGCATGATCCTTGTGAGCGATGAGCAAGGCGTCCGGAGTGTCCACTACCAGCAGGTTTTCAACGCCTACCAAGGCAGCGAGGCGGTTCTCAGTGGTAACGAAGTTGTTTTTCGCTCCATAAGCCATCACCTCACCGTCGAAGCGGTTGCCGGATTCGTCGGGCGAGGTCAATTCGCTTACCGCGTTCCAGGAACCGATATCGCTCCAGCCGATATCGCATGGAATGGTAGCGACCCTGCGCGAGCGCTCCATCAGCGCATAGTCGATGGAAATGTCCGGCACTTTGGCAAAACTCTCGACGTCCAGAGCCAGGCAGGAATAGCCACTGGAGGTAGAGCAACGTGATGATTCAAGCGTTTGCTCAACCGCCTTCAGAACATCCGGCGCATGCTGCTCGAACTCTGCGATGACCGAGCCAACCTGGAAGCAGAAAATTCCGGCATTCCAATAGTAATTGCCGGCTGCGATGTAGCCCTGCGCTGTCTCAAAGTCCGGCTTTTCAACGAATCGCTCTACCTTCAGACCGTCGCCAAGTACACCATCGGCAGCCGCTTCGATATAGCCAAAGCCAGTTTCAGGGTAGCGTGGCTTGATGCCAAAGGTTACTAGCCACCCACTGGAGGCGAGCTGCGTAGCCTTAGCCACCGCATCGCGGAAAGCCACTTCTTTGCTAATCAAGTGATCGGCAGCCAACACCAACATGAGCGCCTTCGGACCGTAGATCTCGCGCAACTGCAGTGCCGCGGCCGCTACAGCCGCTGCGGTATTGCGCCCGAAAGGCTCCAGGATATAGCCTTGAGGCAAACCTACATCATTGATTGCGCGGTATTCATCCTCGGTTTTGAATAGAAGCTCCCGATTGGTGACGGTCAAAATCTCAGCAACCCCCTCCAACCCAGCCGCGCGAAGAAACGTCTTTTGAATCAGATTCTGCCCATCTGGTAACGTCATGAAAGGCTTGGGATGTGCTTCTCGTGAAACGGGCCACAAACGGCTGCCAACGCCACCGGAAAGGATCACGGGGATCAATTGCATAGTCGAATCCTTAAACGGTTGCCAGAGTACAGGCTGCGGCAGAAGTGGCATTTTGGTGCTGGTTGTGGAAGCTGCTACGACAACCACAACGCCCCCAACCTACCCCGCAGAATGTAATCACTCCTGCGCCATCCTTAGGCAAGATAACAAGCATAGGCCCACAGAATATCAGAGATTGCTGTTTGGATCTGCTCAAGGGGGGGCGGGCAACGTCACAGCAACCGCCCTTCGGCGAGACCTGCCTCCAACCCGCCCGCGCCATGAGCAACTCTTGATTATCATGACGCGATAACAACACGTCCCCGCTTTGGTTGCTGTATTTGACTACCCTGCAGGGCTTGCTTCAAAGCGACTTTTGCACGCTGCTCACCATGCACCAAAACGATCGTGCCTGGCGACTCCGACATGCCTTGGACGAAATTAACCAACCCCGCCTGGTCCGCATGCCCCGAATACCCACTCAACGTGACCACCTTCGCGCGGATTTCGTACATCTGCCCATCCAGATCTAGCTGCACAAACCCTTGCTCCCCTTCGCTGGCCTGTATAACCGCCCCTGGCGTGCCTTTGGCCTGATGCCCCACAAAGATCACCTCATGCCGCGGGTCGCCCAGCATGGCCTTGAGGTAGTTGACAATGCGCCCACCCGAGCACATGCCATTGCCGGCAATCACGATCGCCGGCCGGCCGGTGCTTTTCAGGTAGTTCACCACCTGCTGGTGTCGGGCATGGGTGTCCACACTGATCAGCTGGCTGAAGCCGAGCGGGTCGCGGCCTTGTGCTAGTCGCGCCTTGGCCTCGGCGTTCCAGTAGTCGTGCAGCTCCCGGTACACACGGGTGATGCGCTGAGCCAGGGGTGAGTCGAGGATAATGGGCAACTGCGACCAGTCGAGCGGGTCGCCATCCGGCCCAGGACCAGTGCTACCCAGCAAAGCCTTGCGATGAAGTATGTCTTCAAGCTCGTACAGCAATTCCTGGGTGCGGCCCAGGCTGAAAGCCGGGATGAGGATGGTGCCCTTGTCAGCCAGGGCGCGATCGATTGCCGCTTCAAGGCGTTGCCTGCGATCGCCGGCATGCGCATGCAGCCGGTCGCCATAAGTGCTTTCCAGCACCAGCACATCAGCCCGCTCAGGGGGTTGCAACGGGCGCAGCAATGGGTTGCCACACGCACCCAAGTCGCCGGAGAACACATAGCGGCTATTGGCTTGCCCATGTTTCATATCGCATTCGACATAGGCAGAACCCAGCAGATGGCCGGCGCGCTGCAAGCGGATGCGACACTCGAGGCCGGGGCGCTCGACCAAGGTGTGCCAATGCTCGAAAGGCAGTGGCACGATAAGGTCGCGGACAAAATCAAGGTATCGCGCCACCTGGGCAGGGTCACTGCTGACACTCAGCTTATAGGCGTCTTCCAACACCAGCGGCAGCAGCCGGGCGGAAGGCTCGCTACAAAGGATGGGGCCGCGGTAGCCGGCAGCCAGTAGCGCCGGAATACGGCCAACGTGATCGAGGTGCACATGGGTGACGATCAGAGCTTCGATGCCTTGCACATCGAAACCGAGCGATGCGGTTTCTGCGCCTGGCGCTGCCTCGGCGCCCTGCTCCAAGCCACAATCAACCAGCATGCTGGTGGACGGATCGAGGTGCAACTGGTGGCAGGAACCGGTGACGCTGCGGGTACCACCGTGATGGGAAAGGACGGGATATTCCATGCTACGCACACTCGCCTGTGCAAAATCGAAGTGCGCTATTACTCCATGACGCCCCGTGCAGGCATAGGTAAGACTTCCCCAACAAGTGTAGGAAATTACCTTTTAATTACCGCTCAGTGCCGCCTGGCGAGCGGAAGCCCTGATCTTGCGCTTGCTGCGCAGTACGCCTTAGGCACCCAGCAACGGCCCGACTGCCAGGCCAATAACCAGGGCGGCCAATACCAGCACAGCAACCGGCATTTCCGGCGCAGACCAACCGAACAGGACCAACGACACAGCTTGCTGGTTCTCCAGCACGAAAAACAGCACCACAGCCGCCAACAGCAGCACGAACACCACCGCCAGGGCGCGCTTGAGGTTACGCATCAGATTGCTCCTTGATTGATCAGGCTTCAGCCTCGTCTTCTTCGTTGACCCGGTCTCGCAGCTCTTTGCCGGGCTTGAAGTGCGGCACGAACTTGCCTTCGAGGCTGACCGACTGACCGGTCTTCGGGTTACGGCCCACGCGTGGGGCACGATAGTGCAGCGAGAAGCTGCCAAAACCGCGGATCTCGATGCGATCGCCGGTAGCAAGGCATTGTGACATCTGCTCAAGCATGGTCTTGATGGCCAGCTCCACGTCCTTGGACGAGAGCAGCCCTTGATGGGTGACAATACGTTCGATCAGCTCCGACTTCGTCATATTTTTCCCTTCGTTATCAAGCAGCTAGATCATTGCTTAACCAGTTTGTAGCACGCCGGGAAGGTTTTGAACAGGGCGGTTCTTGACTTAATAAAAAAATTCAAGATTGAAGTTTTACAAGAATGGTCTAGCCAGCGAGAGCTTTTAGGTGTCCGACGATAGATTTGCATTGGAGCGACAATCGAGCGCCGCGCGGGCGGCGCTTGATCTGCGCAGCACCGCAAATCCCACGCCATCCATTCACATGCTGAAACTCTGATTAACGCCAGCCCCCAGCCACCGCGACTACGCTGCCCCGGCACACACATACTCAAGGATGAACACGATGACCAAACCCCACGGCTGCAGGCTTCGCCATGCCCGATGCTCGGTGCCAGGCAGGCTGTACATGCTGACGACTGTCACACACCTGCGTCAGCCGCTGTTCCACAACCTTCACCATGCCCGCTTAGCTATTCACAATCTACGCCATGCAGATCAGCAGCAACACTGTCGCTCGCTAGCTTGGGTATTGATGCCAGACCACTTGCACTGGTTGATAGAATTGAAAGACGCGACGCTTAGCAAACTGATGCAACGCTTCAAGTGCCAATCCAGCAATGCATTGCGCAAAGCCGGCGTAAAGATGTCACCGATATGGCAAGCAGGTTATTACGACCGCGCTTTGCGCCGAGACGAAGATATTCTCAAGGCGGCAAGGTATATCGTGGCCAACCCGGTCAGGGCGGGATTGGTTACCAAGGTCGGTGATTACCCGCATTGGGATGCGGTTTGGCTTTGAGGGTATGCCGCAGAGAGTGGCTGCGCCTGGGAGATTGAGCA
>NZ_BCBJ01000018.1:0-3374 GCF_001320605.1 Pseudomonas sp. NBRC 111133
GCGCAACACCGCAAAACCAACGGCGAACACCACAAAACAAAACCAAATCCAAAAAAAAGGGCGACCCGAGGGTCGCCCTTTTTACCGATCAAACAGAACTCAGTTCTGCTTGGCCATTGCTTCGCGCAGCAGCGCAGCCATGGTGGTGTCGGCAGCCGCTTCCGGAGCGTTTTTCAGGCTCTGGATGGCTTCGCGCTCTTCAGCGTCGTCTTTCGATTTGATCGACAGGCTGATAACGCGGGACTTGCGGTCAACGCTGATGATCTTGGCTTCGATCTCTTCGCCTTCCTTCAGAACGTTACGCGCGTCTTCAACGCGGTCACGGCTGATTTCGGAAGCTTTCAGAGTGGCTTCGATGTCGTCGGCCAGGGTGACGATGGCGCCTTTGGCGTCAACTTCTTTCACGATGCCCTTGACGATAGCGCCCTTGTCATTGACAGCAACGAAGTTGGAGAACGGATCGTCTTCCAGCTGCTTGATGCCCAGGGAGATGCGCTCGCGCTCTGGGTCGACCGACAGGATGACGGTTTCCAGCTCGTCGCCCTTCTTGAAACGACGTACGGCTTCTTCGCCGGTTTCGTTCCAGGAGATGTCGGACAGGTGAACCAGGCCGTCGATGCCGCCGTCCAGACCGATGAAGATACCGAAGTCGGTGATCGACTTGATGGTACCGGTGATCTTGTCACCCTTGTTGAACTGGCCGGAGAAGTCTTCCCATGGGTTGGACTTGCACTGCTTGATGCCCAGGGAGATACGACGACGCTCTTCGTCGATGTCCAGAACCATGACTTCCACTTCGTCGCCAACCTGAACGACTTTCGACGGGTGGATGTTCTTGTTGGTCCAGTCCATTTCGGAAACGTGTACCAGGCCTTCAACGCCTTCTTCCAGCTCAGCGAAGCAGCCGTAGTCGGTCAGGTTGGTAACGCGAGCTTGTACACGAGTACCTTCTGGGTAACGGGCAGTGATAGCTACCCACGGATCTTCGCCCATTTGCTTCAGACCCAGCGAAACGCGGTTGCGCTCGCGGTCGAACTTCAGAACGCGTACGTCGACTTCGTCGCCAACGTTAACGATTTCCGATGGGTGCTTGATGCGCTTCCAGGCCATGTCGGTGATGTGCAGCAGGCCGTCGATACCGCCCAGGTCCACGAATGCGCCGTAGTCGGTGAGGTTCTTGACGATACCTTTGACTTGCTGGCCTTCCTGCAGGGTTTCCAGCAGGGCTTCGCGCTCGGCGGAGTTCTCGGCTTCCAGCACGCTGCGACGGGAAACGACAACGTTGTTGCGCTTCTGGTCCAGCTTGATGACCTTGAATTCCAGCTCTTTGCCTTCCAGGTGGGTGGTGTCGCGCACTGGGCGGACATCAACCAGGGAGCCCGGCAGGAACGCACGGATGCCGTTAACGTCGACAGTGAAGCCGCCCTTAACCTTACCGTTGATAACGCCCTTGACCACTTCTTCGGCGGCGAAAGCTGCTTCCAGAACAATCCAGCACTCGGCGCGCTTGGCTTTTTCACGGGACAGTTTGGTTTCGCCAAAGCCGTCTTCGACCGCGTCCAGCGCAACGTGCACTTCGTCACCGACCTTGATGGTCAGCTCGCCAGCTTCGTTGTAGAACTGCTCGAGCGGGATGACGCCCTCGGACTTCAGGCCAGCGTGTACGGTAACCCAGTCGCCGTCGATGTCGACAACGATACCGGTGATGATCGCACCCGGCTGAAGATTGAGGGTTTTCAGGCTTTCTTCAAAGAGTTCTGCAAAGCTTTCGCTCATTTTAATTCCTGTAAATTCGGGCGAAACAAACGCCCCTCGCCACATTCCAGACAATGTGGGTCTGTTTTAAGTAAAGGAAAGCCGGCAGGACGTTGACTGGTGCCCCTGCCTGCTCTCCTGGCTATCAGAGGAGGTCGCGCTGGGCGATCTCGCTCCTGATACGTTGCAACACCTGCTCGATGGACAACTCGGTAGAGTCCAACTGAATGGCATCGACCGCTGGTTTCAGCGGGGCCACTGCACGTTGGGTGTCGCGCTCATCACGCGCACGAATCTCATCCAGCAGACTCGACAGACTAACATCTTCACCCTTGCCCTTCAACTGCAGGTAGCGACGACGTGCACGCTCCTCCGCGCTGGCGGTAAGGAAGACCTTCAACGGCGCGTCGGGGAACACCACGGTACCCATGTCGCGACCGTCGGCGATCAGCCCCGGCGCCTCGCGGAACTCACGCTGACGCACCAGCAATGCATCACGCACCGCCGGCAGCGAAGCCACCATCGACGCACCCGCACCTACCGTTTCGGTACGGATGACGTTGCTGACGTCCTCACCCTCAAGGATGATCTGCTGCAGCTTACCGGGCTCGGCAGCGATGAACTGCACATCCAGATGGGCGGCAAGCTTGGTCAGCAACTCTTCGTTGGTGAGATCGACGCCGTGATTGCTGGCATTGAACGCCAGCAAGCGGTACAACGCGCCCGAGTCCAGCAGCTTCCAGCCCAGATCGCGGGCCAGCAGGCCGGCGACCGTGCCCTTGCCCGAGCCGCTAGGCCCGTCGATGGTGATGACCGGTGCCAGCGAATTCACGACTTGCCCTCTTCCGCCACGCGGATACCCACTTCGGCACACAGCGCCAGGAAGTTGGGGAACGAGGTGGCGACGTTGGCGCAGTCATGGATGCGGATGGGCGCGCTGGCGCGCAGCGAGGCCACGCTGAAAGCCATGGCAATGCGGTGATCACCGTGACCATGCACTTCGCCCCCACCCAACTGGCCACCGTCGATGATGATGCCGTCCGGAGTAGGCTCACACTTGATGCCCAAGGTGATCAGGCCGTCAGCCATCACCTGGATACGGTCGGATTCCTTCACCCGCAGCTCTTCGGCGCCACGCAGCACGGTACGTCCTTCGGCGCAGGCGGCGGCCACGAACAGCACCGGGAACTCGTCGATGGCCAGCGGTACCAGTTCTTCCGGGATATCAATACCCTTGAGTTTGGCGCCACGCACACGCAGATCAGCCACCGGCTCGCCGCCGACTTCACGCTGGTTTTCCAGGGTAATGTCGCCGCCCATCAGGCGCAGGATGTCGATCACGCCGGTACGGGTCGGGTTGATGCCCACGTGCTCCAGCACCAGCTCGGAGCCTTCAGCGATCGAAGCTGCCACCAGGAAGAACGCTGCCGAGGAAATGTCGGCCGGCACTTCGATGCGGGTAGCGGTGAGTTTGCCACCGGACTGCAGCGAGGCAACCGGGCCGTTCGACTCGACCGCATAGCCAAAGCCGCGCAGCATCCGCTCGGTGTGGTCACGGGTTGGCGCAGGTTCGGTGACGGTGGTCTTGCCTTCGGCGTACAGGCCGGCCAGCAACAGGC
>NZ_BCBJ01000019.1:0-71597 GCF_001320605.1 Pseudomonas sp. NBRC 111133
CCTGGGCGCTGGCCATCGGCAGCGTGTAGGTCAATGCCTTGAGCTTGCTGCCGCCGCGAATGGTCAGCGGTGGGCGGCCTTCCGGACCTGTCTCGACCACCGCACCCATTTCGCGCAGCGGGTTGGCCACACGGTTCATCGGGCGCTTGGACAGCGAAGCGTCGCCTGTCATGGTGACGTCGAACGGCTGACCGGCCAGCAGGCCCGACAGCAGGCGCATCGAAGTGCCGGAGTTGCCTACATACAGTGGCCCGGGTGGTGGCTTGAGGCCGTGCAGGCCAACGCCGTGAATGGTCACGCGACCGTGGTTGGGGCCCTCGATGACCACACCCATGTCACGGAATGCCTGCAGGGTCGCCAGCGCGTCTTCACCTTCGAGGAAGCCTTCGACTTCGGTGGTGCCTTCGGCCAGTGAGCCGAGCATGATCGAGCGATGGGAAATCGACTTGTCGCCCGGTACGCGAATACGCCCGTTCAGGCGGCCACCCGGTTGGGCCAGGAAAATCAGATCGTTGGCGTTCATAGCGTCCACATAGGCCCGGCGGGCCAGGATTTTACTGAAATGCTCGCGGGCAACCCGTGCGCGGGTGAATACACCCAGCAGCTGGTGCCCGTCCCCTTCAGCGATCGCGTCGCGCAAGGCGTCGAGATCGCTGCGATATGTATCTAGCGTGCGCAGGACAGCGTCGCGGTTGGCGAGAAAGATGTCGTGCCACATGGTCGGGTCGCTGCCAGCGATTCTTGTGAAATCGCGGAAACCTCCCGCAGCGTACCGGAAGATCTCGAGGTTTTCATTGCGTTTGGCCAACGAGTCGACCAGGCCAAAGGCCAGCAGGTGCGGCAAGTGACTGGTGGCTGCCAGCACTTCATCATGGCGCTCGACCGACATGTGCTCCACATCGGCATCCAGCGCACGCCACAGGCGATCCACCAGGGCCAGTGCGGCCGGGTCGGTTTCAGCCAACGGCGTGAGGATGACCTTGTGGCGGCGGAACAGGGCAGCGTTGGAGGCCTCTACCCCGCTCTGCTCGGAACCGGCGATGGGGTGGCCGGGCACGAAGCGCGGCAGACGCTCACCGAAAACGGCACGCGCTTCACGGACGACGTTGCCCTTGGCGCTACCGACATCGGTGATGATCGCGTCACCCAGGTCGAGCTGGGCCAGGCGGGCCAGGACTTTCTCCATGGCCAGGATCGGTACGGCCAGCATGATGACATCGGCACCGACACAGGCGACTGCAAGGTCCTCTTCGCAGCGGTCGACAACACCCAAGGCAACGGCTTGCTTGCGTGAGGGGGCGTCCAGGTCGACACCGACCACTTCGCGGCACAGGCCGCTTTCACGCAGGCCCTTGGCGAAAGAGCCGCCGATCAGGCCGAGACCGACCACGACCAGGCGGTTGATGATGGGTGCGGGTTTGGTTTTTGCTGCATTTACCACTGGTGCGAACCCTGTTCAAAAATCTAGACAGCCTTTAAGACCGTAGGGGGCTGCTTTGCAGCCCAATCGCAACCTTTGGTCGCCCCTACCAGCCTACGCGCCCCCTGTAGGAGCGACCGAAGGTCGCGATGGGGCGCAAAGCGCCCCCAACAACCTCAAATCACAGCACCGCCTTCGGATAAGACCCCAGCACCTTCAGCGCCACAGCCTCCTGGCTGATCTGCTCCAGCACCGCCTTGATCAGCGGGTCGCGGTGGTGGCCAACGAAGTCGATGAAGAACACGTAGGTCCACTTGCCGCTGCGCGACGGGCGGGTCTCGATGCGGGTCAGGTCGATGCCATTCTGGTGGAACGGCACCAGCAGCTCGTGCAAGGCACCGGGCTTGTTGCTCATCGAAACGATGATCGAAGTCTTGTCGTCGCCGGTCGGCGGCACTTCCTGGTTACCGATCATCAGGAAGCGCGTGGAGTTGTCCGGGCGGTCTTCGATCTTCTCGGCCAGGCGAGTCAGACCATACAGGTTGGCCGCCATATCACCGGCGATCGCCGCCGAATTCCACTCACCCTTGACGCGTTTGGCGGCCTCGGCATTGCTCGAAACAGCGACGCGTTCCACGTTCGGGTAGTGCGCGTCCAGCCACTTGCGGCACTGGGCCAACGACTGAGCATGGGAGTAGATACGGGTGATGCTGTCGGTCTTGGTATTTTCGCCCACCAGCAGGTGGTGGTGAATACGCAGCTCGACCTCGCCGCAAATCACCATGTCGTGCTCGAGGAAGCTGTCCAGGGTATGGCTGACAGCGCCTTCGGTGGAGTTTTCCACCGGCACCACGCCAAAGTTGACAGCACCGGCCGCCACTTCACGGAACACTTCGTCGATGGCCGCCATCGGGCGGCTGATCACCGCGTGGCCAAAGTGCTTCATGGCCGCCGCCTGGGTGAAAGTACCCTCAGGGCCGAGGTAAGCGATTTTCAGCGGTTCTTCCAGGGCCAGGCACGACGACATGATTTCGCGGAACAGCCGCGCCATCTCTTCGTTGCCCAGCGGGCCTTTGTTGCGCTCCATCACGCGTTTGAGCACCGCCGCCTCACGCTCTGGGCGGTAGAACACCGGCTTCTCGCCATCTTTCAGCGAGGCAGTCTTGACCCGGGCCACTTCTTCGGCGCAACGGGCGCGGTCGCTGATCAGCTCGAGGATTTTCTCGTCGAGGCTGTCGATGCGTACGCGCAGCGCCTTGAGCTCCTGTTCGGACATCAGCCGTGCTCCTTCTCGAATTCAGCCATATAGCCCACCAGTGCTTCCACTGCTTCCAGGCCCAGGGCGTTGTAGATGGAAGCGCGCATGCCGCCCACCGAACGGTGGCCCTTGAGGTTGAGCAGGCCACGGGCATCGGCACCGGCGAGGAAGGCCTTGTCCAGGCGCTCGTCAGCCAGGCGGAACGGCACGTTCATCCACGAACGAGCGTTGTGGCTGATCGGGTTGGTGTAGAAGTTGCTGCTGTCGATGAAGCCGTACAGACGCTCTTTCTTGGCGCGGTTGCGCTGTTCCATGGCGTCAACGCCACCCTGCTCTTTCAGCCACTCGAAGACCAGGCCCGAGAGGTACCAGGAGTAGGTGGCCGGGGTGTTGTACATCGAACCGTTGTCGGCCGAGACCTTGTAGTCGAGCATGGTCGGGCAGCTGCTGCGGGCGTGGCCCAGCAGGTCTTCGCGCACGATGACCACTACCAGGCCGCTTGGGCCGATGTTTTTCTGCGCACCGGCGTAGATCAGGCCGTACTGCGACACGTCGATGGGGCGCGAGAGGATGTCGGAGGACATGTCGACCACCAGCGGCACATCACCGGTTTCTGGCACCCAGTCAAACTGCAGGCCACCGATGGTCTCGTTGGATGCATAGTGCACGTAGGCGGCGTTTTTGGTCAGGCTCCACTCGTTTTGGCCCGGGATCGCCAGGTAGTCGTAAGGCTTGGCGCTGGCGGCGACGTTCACATTGCCGAAGCGGCGCGCTTCCTCGATGGCTTTTTTCGACCAGATGCCGGTTTCGATGTAGTCGGCAGTGCCGTTTTCCGGCAACAGGTTCAGCGGGATTTCAGCGAACTGCTGGCTGGCACCACCCTGCAGGAACAGCACCTTGTAGTTGGAGGGGACGGACAGCAGGTCACGCAGGTCCTGCTCGGCCTTTTCAGCGATGGCCACGTAGTCGTCGCTGCGATGGCTCATTTCCATCACCGACAAGCCCTTGCCGTTCCAGTCCAGCATTTCGGCCTGGGCGCGCTGCAGGACAGCGTCAGGAAGCGCGGCAGGGCCTGCGCAGAAGTTAAAGGCTCGTTTGCTCACATCCACTCTCGCTCTAATAGATCTAAACAGCTAGTTCTGCGGGAACCCTGTGGGAGCGGGCTTGCCCGCGAACACCGGCGAAGCCGGTGCCATACACCGCGGCGCCTCGTTCGCGGCCAAGCCCGCTCCCACAGGGCCAGGCAATGCCCGGCCTATTCAGTCAAACGGGGCGACCTTGGTCGCCCCGTTCGGGTTTACGCTTGCTTACTCCTGCGGGGCCTCTTCGGCGCCAGCAGCTTCTTCGTTGTCTGGCGCCTCGGCCTCGACGCCCTCTTCGTCCGTCTCGATCACATCGTCGAGTTCGTCCTCGGAAGGCTCCTGGATACGCTCCAGGCCCACCAGCGTCTCGTCGGCAGCCAGCTTGATCAAGGTCACGCCCTGGGTGTTACGACCCAGGCTGGACACTTCACCCACCCGTGTACGCACCAGCGTACCCTGGTCGGAGATCAGCATGATCTCTTCGCCTTCCTGCACCTGGATGGCGCCGATCAGCAGACCGTTGCGCCCTTTGGTACCCATGGCGATCACACCTTGGCCACCGCGGCCGCGACGCGGGAACTTGGACAGCGGGGTGCGTTTGCCGAAGCCACGCTCGGAGGCAGTCAGGATCTGTGCACCCGATTCCGGGATCAGCATGGAAATGATCCGCTGCCCCTTGCCCAGCTTCATGCCACGTACGCCACGGGCGTTACGGCCCATTTCGCGCACCACGCTTTCAGCGAAGCGGATCACCTTGCCGGCATCGGAGAACATCATGACTTCCTTGGCGCCGTCAGTAATGGCTGCAGCGATCAGGGTGTCACCTTCTTTCAGCTTGAGGGCAATCAGGCCGTTGGAGCGCGGACGGGCGAACTGCACCAGCGGCGTCTTCTTCACGGTACCCGAAGCGGTGGCCATGAAGATGTAGGCGCCAGTCGGCTCGGCCACCCACTCAGGGGTGTCGCCGTCTTCTTCGTCGACTTCCTCGGCCTCGACCACTTCGCCTTCGAGCACGGCGTCTTCCGCCTCGTCCAGCTCTTCTTCGGCGCCAGCGCTCTGCTGCAGGGCCTCGAGGTCGATCTGCAGCATGGCGGTGATGCGCTCACCCTCCTCCAGCGGCAGCAGGTTGACCAGCGGGCGACCACGGGCAGCGCGGGACGCTTCAGGGATGTCGTAGGTTTTCAGCCAGTACACCTTGCCCTTGCTGGAGAACAGCAACAAGGTAGCGTGGCTGTTGGCCACCAGCAGGTGCTCGATGTAGTCCTCGTCCTTCACCCCGGTGGCCGACTTGCCTTTGCCGCCACGGCGCTGGGCCTGGTAGGCGGACAGCGGCTGGGTCTTGGCGTAGCCGCCGTGGGAGATGGTGACCACACGCTCTTCTTCCGGGATCATGTCGCCGTAGTTGAGGTCGTGGCGCGCATCGAGAATTTCGGTACGTCGGGCATCACCGTACTCGGCACGGATGGCTTCCAGCTCTTCGCGGATCACTTCCATCAGGCGCTCGGCGCTGCTGAGGATGCGGATCAGCTCGCCGATCTGCTCGAGGATTTCCTGGTACTCGGCCAGCAGCTTCTCGTGCTCCAGGCCGGTCAGGCGGTGCAGGCGCAGGTCGAGAATGGCCTGGGCCTGCTCCGGCGACAGGAAGTACTTGCCGTCATGCAGGCCGTATTGCTCTGGCAGGTCTTCAGGGCGGCAGGAATCGGCGCCGGCGCGCTCGACCATGACCTGCACGGCACTGGATTCCCACGGCGTCGAAACCAGGGCTTCCTTGGCTTCGGACGGCGTCGGCGAGGCCTTGATCAGGGCGATGACCGGGTCGATGTTGGACAGCGCAACCGCCTGGCCTTCAAGGATGTGGCCGCGTTCGCGGGCCTTGCGCAGCTCGAACACGGTGCGGCGGGTCACCACTTCACGGCGGTGACGGACGAACGCTTCGAGCAGGTCCTTGAGGTTGAGCAGGCGCGGACGGCCGTCGACCAAGGCCACCACGTTGATACCGAACACACTCTGCAGCTGGGTTTGCTGATAGAGGTTGTTCAGCACCACCTCCGGCACCTCGCCGCGACGCAGCTCGATGACGATGCGCATGCCGTCCTTGTCGGACTCGTCGCGCAGTTCAGTGATGCCTTCGATCTTCTTCTCTTTTACCAGCTCGGCGATCTTTTCGATCAGGCGCGCCTTGTTCAGCTGGTACGGCAACTCGGTCACGACGATCTGCTGGCGGCCGCCGACCTTGTCGATGTCTTCGATTTCGGAACGGGCACGCATGTAGATGCGGCCACGGCCGGTACGATAGGCCTCGATAATGCCCTGGCGACCATTGATGATGCCGGCAGTCGGAAAGTCCGGGCCCGGGATGTGCTGCATCAGCTCATCGATGGTGACTTCCGGGTTGTCGATCAGCGCCAGGCAGCCGTCGATGACTTCACCGAGGTTGTGCGGCGGGATGTTGGTCGCCATGCCCACGGCGATACCGCTGGAACCGTTGACCAGCAGGTTGGGAATACGGGTCGGCATGACCGCCGGGATCTGCTCGGTGCCGTCGTAGTTGGGCACCCAGTCGACGGTTTCCTTGTGCAGGTCGGCCAGCAGCTCGTGGGCCAGCTTGGTCATGCGCACTTCGGTGTATCGCATGGCTGCGGCGTTGTCGCCGTCCACCGAACCGAAGTTGCCCTGGCCGTCGACCAGCAGGTAGCGCAGCGAGAACGGCTGGGCCATACGCACGATGGTGTCGTAGACCGCAGTGTCGCCGTGCGGGTGGTACTTACCGATCACGTCACCGACCACACGGGCGGATTTCTTGTACGGCTTGTTCCAGTCGTTGCCCAGTTCGCTCATCGCATAGAGAACGCGACGATGCACGGGCTTCAAGCCGTCACGCGCATCGGGCAGCGCTCGCCCGACAATCACGCTCATCGCGTAGTCGAGGTAAGACTGTCTCAGTTCGTCTTCGATATTGACCGGGAGGATTTCTTTGGCCAGTTCGCCCATGAGAAGCCTGATTCCTTTTTC
This sequence comes from Pseudomonas sp. NBRC 111133, assembly GCF_001320605.1. Lineage (NCBI taxonomy): Bacteria > Pseudomonadati > Pseudomonadota > Gammaproteobacteria > Pseudomonadales > Pseudomonadaceae > Pseudomonas > Pseudomonas sp. NBRC 111133. The sequence goes on from NZ_BCBJ01000019.1 coordinate 6,773, forward strand.
TGGTGAAACTTCGCAGCTCCATCAAGGGCCGAACGAAGCTCGCCGCCGCAGCGCATAAGGGTGCGACGACTTACGACAAATCAATGAGTTGTGCCATGGATCTGCGCAATGAAGGCCGCCGTGATGGGCGGTCTTGGAAACTGCCGGATGTTATCACAAAGGCGGGGGCGGTGGGGAGATGTGGCACGGGTGTGCTTGCCGTGAATCTTGTGCCGCCCTACGCCCTCAGTGCAACCGCTTGCGGCACATCAACTGCGCCAGTTTGGCGGTATCCGGGCGTTCGACAATGCCTCGCTCGGTTACGATCACGTCGATCAGGTCGGCCGGGGTCACGTCGAACACCGGGTTGAACACCTCCACATCCGGCGCCACCCGGGTACCGGCAATGTCCAGCAGTTCGTCGGCCGCGCGCTCTTCCAGCGGAATATCCTCGCCAGTGGCCAGGTTCAGGTCGATGCTGGTACTCGGCGCCACCACCATGAAGCGCACACCGTGGTGCATGGCGCTGACCGCCAGCTGGTAGGTGCCAATCTTGCCGGCCACGTCGCCATTGGCAGCGATGCAGTCCGCGCCCACCACCACCCAGGTGATGCCTTTGGTCTTCATCAGGTGGGCGAGCGCCGAGTCGGCGCACAGGGTGACCGGGATGCCTTCGTTGGTCAGCTCCCAGGCGGTCAGGCGTGAGCCTTGCAGCCAGGGGCGGGTTTCGCCGGCATACACCCGCTCGACCATGCCTTCGAGGTAGCCGGCGCGGATCACCCCCAACGCGGTACCAAAGCCGCCGCTGGCCAGCGCACCCGCATTGCCGTAGGTGAGCAGGGTCTGGGCATTGCCCTGGTGACGACGGATCAGTTCGATGCCTTGCTGAGCCATGGTCAGGTTGGCTTCACGGTCGCTTTCATGGATGGCCACGGCTTCGGCCTCCAGCGCTGCCAGCACGTCTTCATCCGGGCGCAGACGCTGCAGGCGCTCGCGCATGCGGTTCAGCACCCAGAACAGGTTGGCTGCGGTGGGACGCGCCTCGGCGAGGCAGAGGAAGTCCTCTTCAAGGTCCATTTCCCAATCGCCACCTTCGGCCAGCCGCTCTTCAAGGGCCAGCACCAGGCCGTAAGCGGCGGCAATGCCGATGGCCGAAGCGCCGCGTACTGCCATGTCACGGATCGCCGCCGCCACCTGCGCGACATTGTCGCAGGCCAGCCAGCGTTCATCCGAGGGCAGCAGGCGCTGGTCGAGCAGGTGCAGGACGCCGCCCTGCCAGCGGATCCCGGTCACCTTCTCCGCCGCCAAAAGTCGCTCGCGCATCGCCTCTCCCCGTCGTTCGGATATCAAAAGCCGGCGATTATAGCGACCCTCGGGGCCGAGCGCTCGGGTATACTCCGGCGCAATTTTGCGAAGTTTCAGAGGACTGTTCAATGAGCAACGTCGACCGCGCCGAAATCGCCAAGTTCGAAGCGCTGGCCCACCGCTGGTGGGACCGCGAAAGCGAGTTCAAGCCGCTGCACGAAATCAACCCGCTGCGCGTCAACTGGATCGACGAACGCGCCAGCCTGGCCGGCAAGAAGGTGCTGGACGTCGGCTGCGGCGGCGGCATCCTCAGCGAAGCCATGGCCCTGCGCGGCGCCACGGTGACCGGTATCGACATGGGCGAAGCTCCCTTGGCCGTGGCCCAACTGCACCAGCTGGAGTCCGGCGTGCAGGTGGAATACCGGCAGATCACCGCCGAAGCCCTGGCCGAAGAGATGCCTGAACAGTTCGACGTGGTCACCTGCCTGGAAATGCTCGAGCACGTGCCCGACCCGTCTTCGGTGATTCGCGCCTGCTACCGTATGGTCAAGCCGGGCGGCCAGGTGTTCTTCTCCACCATCAACCGCAACCCCAAGGCCTACCTGCTGGCCATCGTCGGCGCCGAGTACATCCTGAAAATGCTGCCGCGCGGCACCCACGACTTCAAGAAGTTCATCCGCCCATCCGAACTGGGCGCCTGGAGCCGCGCTGCCGGCCTCGAAGTCAAAGACATCATCGGCCTGACCTACAACCCGCTGACCAAGCACTACAAGCTCAACAGCGACGTCGACGTCAACTACATGATCCAGACCCTGCGCGAGGAATGAGCATGCGTTTGCGAGCAGTACTCTTCGACATGGACGGCACCTTGCTGGACACGGCGCCAGACTTCATCGCCATCTGCCAGGCCATGCTCACCGAGCGCGGCCTGCCGGCCGTTGACGACAACCTGATCCGCGGCGTGATCTCGGGCGGTGCCCGCGCCATGGTAGCCGCCACGTTTGCCATGGCCCCGGAGGCCGAAGGCTTCGAGGCCCTGCGCCTGGAGTTCCTGGAGCGCTACCAGCGCGACTGCGCGGTGCACAGCAAGCTGTTCGACGGCATGGCCGAGTTGCTGGCCGACATCGAGAAAGGCAACCTGGTGTGGGGCGTGGTCACCAACAAGCCGGTGCGTTTCGCCGAGCCGATCATGCAGCAGCTGGGCCTGGCCGAGCGTTCGGCATTGCTGATCTGCCCGGACCATGTGAAAAACAGCAAGCCCGACCCCGAGCCGCTGATCCTGGCCTGCAAAACCCTGGACCTGGACCCGGCCAGCGTGCTGTTCGTCGGCGACGACCTGCGCGACATCGAGTCTGGCCGCGACGCCGGCACCCGCACGGCGGCGGTGCGTTACGGCTATATTCATCCAGAGGACAACCCAAACAACTGGGGTGCCGACGTGGTGGTGGACCACCCGCTGGAACTGCGCAAAGTGATCGACAGCGCGCTGTGCGGCTGCTGACCCCCGCCAACGAACACGAAGGACCTACCATGTTCGACTACACCGCCCGCCCCGACCTGCTGCAAGGCCGGGTCATTCTGGTTACCGGTGCCGGCCGCGGCATCGGTGCCGCTGCCGCCAAGGCCTACGCCGCGTTAGGCGCCACCGTGCTGCTGCTGGGCAAGACCGAGGCCAACCTGAACGAGGTCTACGACCAGATCGAAGCCGCCGGGCATCCGCAACCGGTGGTCATCCCGTTCAACCTGGAAACCGCCCTGCCCCACCAGTACGACGAACTGGCGGTAATGATCGAGGATCAGTTCGGCCGCCTGGACGGGCTGCTGAACAATGCCTCGATCATTGGCCCGCGCACGCCGCTGGAGCAGCTATCGGGCGACAACTTCATGCGCGTGATGCACATCAACGTCGATGCCACCTTCATGCTCACCAGCACCCTGCTGCCGCTATTGAAACTGTCGCAAGACGCGTCGGTGGTGTTCACCAGCAGCAGTGTCGGGCGTAAAGGCCGTGCCTACTGGGGCGCCTATGGCGTTTCGAAATTCGCCACCGAGGGCCTGATGCAGACCCTGGCCGACGAGCTGGAAGGCGTGGCGCCGGTGCGCTCCAACAGCATCAACCCGGGCGCCACGCGCACGGCGATGCGCGCCCAGGCCTACCCCAGCGAGAACCCGCAGAACAACCCGCTGCCCGAAGAGATCATGCCGGTGTACCTGTACCTGATGGGGCCGGACAGCACCGGGGTGAATGGGCAGGCGTTCAACGCTCAGTAAGGCTTGAGATTGCCGGGGCTGCTGTGCAGCCAATCGCGACGCAAGGCCGCTCCTACAAGGGTACGCGATCCCCTGTAGGAGCGGCCTTGTGTCGCGATGGGTCGCAAAGCGACCCCAGGGCCTTAGCCCGCTGCCAACGCAGGGCGCAGGCGGCCTTGCTGGCGCCCTTCCAGCTGCATGCACCGTTCCAGGAACAGGAACATGCAGTCGTAACTCTTGCAAATCGCCCTGCGCAGCTCGGTGCGCAGCCCCAGCGTCGGGTTCTCGCCCGCCAGGGTACAGATGATCTCCAGCGCCTCCCACGGGTGCGCATCGTCATACTGGGCATGCATCTTCAGCCACTTCATCGCCCGCTTGCGCTGGTCCTCCGGGAAGCCCTGTGCGTAGGTGTCGGTCGAGCACACCACCGCCGACCACTCCCCGGTAGCCCCCTCGATGGCGTAGTTGGTCGCCGCCATGGAAATGGCCAGGTTCTCGGTAGCACACACACGCCAGCACCAGTCGTTCAGGCCGTTCAGCTCGGGCGGCACTTCCTGGGCCTGCAACTCATGCAGGTGTACGCCATGCGCCTGACACCAGTTCACCCAGTAGTCGGCGTGGTTCAGCTCAACCCGGATATTGCGCATCAACCAGCGCCGCGCCATGTCTTCGCCCTGGTGCCGCCCATAACGGGTCTTTGTCAGGTTGTGGGCCATGTACAGCGAAAACTGCTCCACCACCGGCCAGCCACCGATCAGGTACTGGCGAATGGTCGACTGTTTGAGCTGGCCATCGCGCAGGCGCGCATAGAACTCATGCTCGACCACCCGGCGCTTGCTTTCGCGACAGTCTTCAATCAGTTGCTGGGCCCACTGGGGGTAGCTGGCGGGGTCCATCAAAGGCCCGATACGAACGAATGCATCAATCACTTTCAGCTCCTTGATCCTTGTGATTTCTAGCTAGCGAAACGTGCCAGGTGCGCGCTGCAACAGAGGCCGGGCGGCGATCCGTTGGCGCTGCAGACTGTCACAGGTGAACACCTGCGGGCGTTCGATCAGGTAACCCTGGGCGTAATCCACGCCTATTTCCTGTAGGGCCTGCTCGATCAAGGGTGTTTCGACGAACTCGGCGATGGTGCGTTTCCCCATGACATGGCCGATATGGTTGATGACCTCGACCATGGCCCGGTTGACCGGGTCGTCGAGCATGTCCCTGACGAAACTGCCGTCAATTTTCAGGAAATCCACGGGCAAATGCTTGAGGTAGGCGAACGACGACATGCCAGCGCAAAAATCATCGAGCGAGAAGCGGCAGCCCAGCCCCTTCAACTCGTTGATGAAGCGGATGGCGCTACCCAGGTTGGCAATGGCGCTGGTTTCGGTGATTTCGAAACAGATCATCCGCGGCGGGATGGCGTATTCGACAAACAGCCGCTGCAGGTACTCGAGAAACTTGTCATCGCCGATGCTCGACCCTGACAGGTTGATCGCGCAGATCGACAGCGGCCCTTCACGCCCTTCGTCCAGGCATTGGCGGATGACCTGGAACACATTGCGCACCACCCAGCGGTCCAGCGCGGTCATCAGGCCATAGCGCTCGGCTGCCGGAATGAAGCTGCTGGGCAGAATGGTACGGCCACTTTCGTCGTGCAGGCGCAGCAGGATTTCGATATGGCCCGGCCCTTCGAACGTTTTCAGCGGGGCAATTTCCTGGGCGTACAGGCAGAAGCGGTTTTCTTCCAGGGCCACATGCAAACGCTGGATCCAGGCCATTTCACCAAAGCGCATGGACAGCTCGCTGTCATCGGCGTGGTACACCTGCACGCGGTTGCGCCCCTTTTCCTTGGCCATGTAGCAGGCCATGTCGGCGGCGCGCAGCGAGGTTTCGAGGGTACCGGGGGGCTGGGCCATGTGCACCAGGCCAACACTGACCGTGGTGACGAACGGCCGCCCCTTCCACACGAAATGCAGGCTCTGCACCATCTGGCGTAACTGTTCGGCAATGCGCTCGGCCTGGTCGGATGGGCAGTTTTCCAGCAGCACGCCAAATTCGTCCCCCCCCAGCCGCGCCAGGGTATCGCCTTCACGCAGGCCGGATTGCAACACGGCGCAGATGTGCCGCAGCAGCTCGTCACCGGCGGCGTGGCCGCAGGTGTCGTTCACCAGCTTGAACTGGTCGAGGTCAAGGAACATCAGCGAATGCCGCCCAGCCTGGCGCGCCAGGCCATTGAGCGCCTGCTCCAGGCGATACTCGAACTCGCGCCGGTTGGCGAGGCCGGTCAGGGCATCGTGAGTGGCCTGCCAGGACAGGTTAGCGATGTACTGGCGTTCCTGGGTCATGTCATGCAGTACCAGTACGATGCCGCTGACCTGGCCATCGCTGACGATGGGCGAACCTACCAGGTTGATCGACACGGTACTGCCATCCAGGCGCTGAATCAGCCGGGCATGCTCCGCGCCGCCCTTGAGGCTACCGCTAAGCACCTGCTCGACCAGGCTGCTGCTATCCTCTTCAGCTTGCTCATCCACCAGGCTAAACAGCGCTGACAGCGGCAGGCCCTGGGCTTGACCAGACTGCCAGTGGGTCAGTTGCTCGGCGGCCGGGTTCATGTAGCCGATGTTGCCCTCCACGTCGGTGGTTATCACCGCATCACCAATGGCCTGCAGGGTGATCTGTGCCCGCTCCTTTTCCTCCTGCAGGGCACTGGCGAAGGCTTGCCGTTGGGCCAGCAGCTTGCTGGAGCGGCGCCAGGCGATGGTAATCAGGAACATGGCCGTCAGCAGGTTGGTGATCAGCAACACCCGCAACAGCATCCGCGAGCCTTCACCCAGCGCATCACTGAACGCCTTGGCGGCGGGTGTGACACCCTCGTTGATGGTGACGATACGGGCCTTCCAGGCACTCACTGCCTGGGTGTCTGCCGGGCCAGTGGCAAAGCTCTGGCGCATCTCGCCAGCCAGCACATCGAGCTTGGCCAGGTAGTCGTCGCCGATGTCCCAGTAGTCGATGGCTGTCTGCATATAGCTGATGTTGCGGAAATTGCGGTAGAACCAGATGATCCGCTCGACATCGTCGGGGTGGTTGCCACCCTGCAGCACCGCCCGGCGAGCGGCATCCAGATCAGGGTTGGGCTGGTCGAGCACCTCGCGCAACTGGTGGTCACCCTGCGGCACGGTAATGGCTTGGCGATAGCGCTGATAGGTGCTGTCGTCGCGGGTTTCGGCGTACAGGTTAAGGTAATAGATGGCGTCTTTCTGCGCCTTGGACCACAGGCTTTCGCCCGCGACATAGGCGCGCACGGCCGACAGCGTATAAAGGCTGAGGCTGCCCAGCGCCACCTGGAAGACCACAACGGCGATGAAGGGCCAGGTGATGCCGAGCAACTTAGGCGCTTCTAGAGTGCGATGTCCCTTCATGGATTCCCTGTCACAGAGCAGATAAGGCGCAAATCAACCCAGACAAGCACAGCGTAGGCCATTTGCCATCGTTGTGGAGGGGATTTTTATGACAGGGAATCGGGGGATTTGTACAGTTTGAACGTCAGCTCTGCTGCAGGTGCCCATAAAGCTTGGCGTATAACCCACCCTCGGCGATCAGCTGCTGGTGGTCGCCATCTTCGGCGACATGCCCACCATCAAATACCAGCACCCGGTCGGCCTGTTTCACCGCCGACAGGCGGTGGGCGATGATCAGCGTGGTACGGCCGCTGAGGAAGCGCGCCAATGCCTGATGCAGGTTGTACTCGGTGGCAGCATCCAGCGCCGAGGTGGCCTCGTCGAGAATCACCACCTTGGGCTCGGCCAACACCATGCGGGCGATGGCCAGGCGCTGACGCTGGCCGCCGGACAAGCGCACGCCAGAGCGACCCACCACACTGTCCAGGCCCTGCGGCAAGGCCGCAATGGTGGCATCCAGCTGAGCGATGCGCAGCGCTTGCCAGCAGGCGTCGTCGCTGCAGTCTCGGCCCATGGTCAGGTTGGCGCGCACGGTGTCGTTGAACAGTGACGGGTGCTGCAACACCACCGCCACGTTTTCACGCAGGGTTTCCAGGCCGATTTCCTGCAGGCTGGCACCGCCAAAGCGGATGGTACCGGCCTGGGCGCTATAAAGGCCCAGCAACAGCTGCACCAAGGTGCTTTTGCCGCCGCCACTGGCACCGACAATTGCCACCTTTTCACCCGGGGCGATGGACAGGTCCAGGTTATCCAGCACTGGCTCGTCGGCATAGGCAAAACGCAAGTCGCGCACCTCGATGCCCACCGTGTCGCGCCCGGCGAACGGGTCGCAGGCGGCCGGGTATTGCGGCTCGTCAGCACGCGCCAGCAGCTCGTTGAGGCGGCTCAGCGCACCGCCCGCGGCGTAGTAGGCGTATTGCAGGTTGAGCAGCTGTTCCACCGGGCCGATCATGAACCACAGGTAGCTGAACACCGCCAGCATCTGGCCGATCGACAGGTCGGAGAACAGCACGGTGAGCATGGCTGCTGCACGGAAAATATCGATGCCGAACTGGAACAGCAGGCCGCTGGCACGGCCACTGGCATCGCTTTTCCACTGCGAATCCACGGCGTAGTCGCGCACTTCGCGGGCACGCAGGCCAAGGCGGCCCAGGAAGTAGCCCTGGCGGTTGCCGGCACGGATTTCCTGGATGGCATCGAGCGTTTCCGCCAGCGCCTGGGTAAAACGCGCGGTGCTGTCGTTTTCGAGCTTTTTCAGGTGTTTGACGCGCTTGCCCAGCTGCACGGTGAAATAGATCACCAGCGGGTTGAACAGCAAAATCAGCAACGCCAGCTGCCAGTGCATCCAGATCAGGATCGCCGCCGTGCCGGTCAACGTCAGCATGGCCACCAGGAAACGGCTGAGGGTTTCGCCCACGAACTTGTCGAGGGTGTCCAGGTCGGTGACCAAGTGGGTGGTTACCGTGCCGCTGCCCAGGCTTTCGTACTCCTTCAGCGAGATGCGCTTGAGCCGCTCTATAAGGCGAATTCGCAGGCGGTAGACGATGTCCTTGGCCAAGCCGGCAAACAGCTTGGCCTGGATCACGTTGAACGCCAGCGCCGCCAGGCGCAGGCACAGGGTGAGCGCCAGCATCAGGCCGATGTAGCCGGCTGCCACCTGCCAGCTGGACGGCAGCAGGTGGTTCATCCACTTGAGCGCGGCATCGCCGTGGCCCAACAGCACTTCATCCACCAGCAACGGCAGCAGCAGCGGAATGGGCACGCTGCAACACGCCGCCAGCACAGCGATGAGGTTGGCGGACCAGAGGTTTTGCTTGTGGTGCAGGGCCAGGCGGCGGATTTCCGCCCAGCTCAGCCGATCGGCCGCAGTGTATGGCTTGCCCGGTACCGGGTCGGGTGACCCAGGCACATCAAGCACAGGCGGCCTGCTGCAGCCAACGGCCGAGCAAGGGTTGCAGGCGCTCCAGCGGCTGGTAGCCGTTGGTCAGCAGGGCCAGTTGGCCGTTGCGCTCGGCCAGCAAGGTCGGGAAACCGGCAATACCCAGGTCCTGTGCCCAGCTGAAGTCGGCCGCAGTGGCCGCACGGGTGTCGGCACGGGCGAAGGTTTCGGCGAACACGGCACGGTCGAAGCCTGCCTGTTCGGCCAGTTCGACCAGCTGCGGCGCAGTGGTCACATCCACGCCCTGCTCGTAGAACGAACGCTGAATCAGCGCCAGCAGCGGCCAGACGCGCTCGGCGTCCAGCTCGCGGGCTGTGACCAGGGCACGGCAGGCCGGTTCGGTGTCGTAGACGAAGCCGTCGGGCATGGCCCCCTCGAAGCGGAACGGCTGGCCGGTGGCATCGGCCACCGTCTGCCAGTGTTCGAGGATGTACTTGCGGGTAGAGCTGTCCAGCGCACTGCCACCGGTGCGCAGCCCACCCACCACCAGACGGGTTGCGATACCGGCCTCACGCGCCTGGGCGATCAGGGCCCCCGCCACTGGCGCGAAACCCCAGCACCAGGAGCACATCGGGTCCATCACATAGATCAGGCGTGCAGACATGCATCAAGCCTCGGCTTTGTAGTTGTAACCGATCGGGTGCGGCAGGTTGCGGGCCTTGGCCAGCTCGATCTGCTTCTGCCGGTCGATGGCACTGCGCCGGGTCTTTTCGCTCAGGGTGTCCCAGCAATGCGGGCAGCTGACCCCTGGCGAATAGTGCTCGGACGCGCGTTCCTCTGCATTGATCGGGTGGCGGCAGGCGTGGCACTGGTCGTACTCGCCTTTGCTCAGGTCATGGCGCACCGTGACGCGGTTGTCGAAGACGAAGCAGTCGCCGTCCCACAGGCTTTCTTCCTGAGGCACTTCCTCGAAGTATTTCAGGATGCCGCCCTTAAGATGATAGACCGCCTCGAAGCCTTCACCGAGCATGTAGCTGGAGGCTTTTTCGCAACGGATGCCGCCGGTGCAGAACATGGCGACCTTCTTGTGCTTGCTCGGGTCGAAGTTGGCCTTGATGTACTCCGGAAACTCGCGGAAGGTCTCGGTCTTGGGGTCGATGGCACCTTTGAAGGTACCAATGGCCACTTCGTAGTCGTTGCGGGTGTCGATCAGCAGCACTTCCGGGTCGCTGATCAGGGCGTTCCAGTCCTTGGGCTCGACATAGGTGCCGACCGCCTGGTTGGGGTCTACGCCTGGCACGCCGAGGGTGACGATTTCTTTCTTGAGCTTCACCTTGGTGCGGTAGAACGGCTGTTCGTCGCAGTACGACTCTTTGTGGTCGACATCGACCAGACGCGGGTCGTTGCGCAGCCAGGCCAGCAGGCCATCGATGCCTTCGCGGGTGGCCGACACGGTGCCGTTGATGCCCTCGTGGGCCAGCAGCAGGGTGCCTTTGACGTTGTTGTCGAGCATGGCCTTGAGCAGCGGCTCACGCAGCTCGACGTAGTCTTCCAGGGTGACGAATTTGTACAGCGCCGCGACGACGATGGCTTGGGACATGAAGCAGGTTCTCCAGGTGGTTGCCCTCGTAAAGGGCGGACCGGATTGACAAATAAAAACGCGCCGACAAGCGGCGCGTTGCGAATTCTACCAGAACGACAGAAAGGTTTCAGTGCCCGCCGCCCGCGCACACCGGCGAGGCCGGTGCAACGCCGACCTTGGCCCACTCTTCGGCGGTGTAGGTGTGGATGGCCAGGGCGTGAATTTCGCCCATCAGCTCACCCATGGTGGCGTACACCTTCTGGTGGCGCTTGACGCTGTTCAACCCGGCAAACTGCTCGCTGACGATCACTGCCTTGTAGTGGGTCTCCTGACCACGACTGTGCATGTGGCTTTCGTTGAGCACTTGCAGGTGTTCCGGCGCCAGGGCCGCCAGTTGCTGTTCAATGCGCTGCTGCATGGTCATTGCGGCGTACTCACTTCTTCGCCGGAGCGGCGGCCTTGCCAGCGTTCGGGTCCAGCTCTTTGGTCATGTCTTCCAGCAGCTTGTTCACCACGGGTACTGCTGGCTCCAGGCTCTGCTGGGTCAGCTGGGCCGACTGCTGGGTGACCTTGGGCATTTCACGCAGCACCTTCTTGCCCAGCGGCGATTCGTAGAACTTGACCAGGTCTTTGAGTTCCTGCTCGGTGAACGTCTGGGTGTACAGGTCGACCATCTTCGGCTTCAGTTTGTTCCAGCCGATGGCGTTGTCCAGTGCGGCGTTGGCCTTGGCCTGGTAGCTTTCCAGCACCGGCTGCTTGGCGGCCGGGGCCTTGGTCTGGGCGAAGCGCTGGGCGAACATCTGCTGCACTTGCATGTACACCGGGGTGCCCAGCTTGTCGGCGTTGGCCAGGGTCAGGAACTTCTCGGCAGCAGCGTTATGGCTGGCGGTGGCAGCGAGCACCTGGCCGCTGGCGCAAACCAGGGCAACGGCGGCACAAAGGACACGGAGACGGGTCATTGCATTTCCTTCAAGGAGAGGGAGGCGGGTACCTCAGAGTAGAGCATTCTGCGCCGTGGTGGCGATGTGCTCAAGTGGCACGACGAGCGACGGAACCGCTCGGTCGATTCAGGGCCTAAACTGCGAATTCGAACTACACAGGAGTGAGTACAGAATGAGCCGTATCGAGACAGACAGCCTGGGCCCGGTCGAAGTTCCGGAGGACGCTTATTGGGGTGCGCAAACCCAGCGTTCGCTGATCAACTTCGCCATTGGCAAGGAACGCATGCCCCTCGCGGTGCTGCACGCCCTGGCGCTGATCAAGAAGGCCGCTGCACGCGTTAACGACCGCAATGGCGACCTGCCGGCCGACATCGCCCGGCTGATCGAACAGGCCGCCGACGAAGTGCTGGATGGCCAGCATGACGACCAGTTTCCGTTGGTCGTCTGGCAGACCGGCAGCGGCACCCAGAGCAACATGAACGTCAACGAAGTGATTGCCGGGCGCGCCAACGAACTGGCCGGCAAGGGCCGTGGCGGCAAGGCGCCGGTACACCCTAACGACCACGTCAACCGCTCGCAAAGCTCCAACGACTGCTTCCCCACCGCCATGCACATTGCTGCAGCCCAAGCGGTGCACGACAAGCTGCTGCCGGCCATCGCCGAACTGTCGTCGGGCCTGGCAGAGTTGTCAGCGCGCCACCAAAAGCTGGTGAAGACTGGCCGCACGCACATGATGGATGCCACGCCAATCACCTTCGGCCAGGAGGTCTCGGCTTTCGTTGCCCAGCTCGATTACGCCCAACGAGCCATCCGCGCTACCCTGCCGGCGGTCTGTGAGCTGGCCCAGGGCGGCACCGCCGTGGGTACCGGCCTTAATGCCCCGCATGGCTTTGCCGAGGCCATCGCTGCCGAGCTGGCGGCGGAATCCGGCCTGCCGTTCGTCACAGCACCGAACAAGTTCGCCGCCCTCGCCGGCCACGAACCGCTGACCAGCCTGGCGGGCGCGTTGAAGACCCTGGCCGTGGCCCTGATGAAAATTGCCAACGACCTGCGCCTGCTCGGCTCCGGCCCGCGCGCCGGGCTGGCCGAAGTGCGCCTGCCAGCCAACGAACCCGGCAGCTCGATCATGCCGGGCAAGGTCAACCCTACCCAGTGCGAGGCGCTGTCGATGCTGGCCTGCCAGGTACTGGGCAACGACGCGGCCATCGGCTTTGCCGCCAGCCAGGGGCATTTGCAGCTCAATGTGTTCAAGCCGGTGATCATCCATAACCTGTTGCAGTCGATCGAACTGCTGGCCGATGGCTGCAGCAACTTCCAGCTGCACTGCGTGGCGGGCATCGAGCCGGATGCCGGGCAGATGGCTGCGCACCTGGAACGCGGGTTGATGCTGGTGACGGCACTTAACCCGCATATTGGCTATGACAAGGCGGCGGAGATTGCCAAGAAGGCTTATAACGAGGGCAAGACCTTGCGCGAGGCTGCGCTGGAATTGAAGTACCTGACCAATGAGCAGTTTGACCAGTGGGTAAGGCCGGAGAACATGCTGGCACCGGGTGGCAAGGGCTGAGTCATCTATAGCCTGTGCCGGCCTCTTCGCGGGTAAACCCGCGAAAGGGCCAGGACAGGCAACAACACTTTCAGCTATTTCTTGTCCTTGGCAAACGCCGCCTCAAGGGCCTGGTTGATGGTGCGCAACACCTTCACCCGCGCCCAGCGCTTGTCGTTGGCCTCTACCAACGTCCACGGCGCGATCTCGCTGCTGGTGCGGTCGACCATGTCGCCTACGGCCTGGACGTAGTCGTCCCACTTGTCCCGGTTGCGCCAGTCGTCCTCGGTAATCTTGTAACGCTTGAACGGGATCTGCTCACGCTCTTCGAAGCGCTCCAGCTGGGTCTGCTGATCAATCGCCAGCCAGAACTTGACCACCACCACGCCGGCATTCACCAACTGCTCTTCAAAGTCGTTGATCTCGCTATAGGCGCGCATCCAGTCGGCCGGGCTGCAGAAGCCCTCCACCCGCTCGACCAGCACCCGGCCATACCAGGACCGGTCGAAAATGGTGAATTTGCCGCGTGCCGGAATATGCCGCCAGAACCGCCACAGGTAAGGCTGCGCGCGTTCTTCTTCGGTGGGTGCGGCAATCGGCACGATACGGTACTGGCGGGGGTCCAGCGCCGCTGCCACTCGGCGGATCGCGCCGCCCTTGCCGGCGGCGTCGTTGCCTTCGAACACCGCCACCAACGCGTGCCTGCGCATGTGCTTGTCGCGCAGCAGGCCGGCCAGGCGGGCCTGTTCGGTGACCAGCTGTTCCTGGTAGTCGGATTTATCCAGCCGCACGGTCATGTCCAGGGCACCGAGCAGGCTGCGCTGGTCGATGCTGCGGCCCAGCGGGGCGACGTTGCCCTGGTGCTTGCCCTTGGGGTTGTTGGCCAGTGCGGCTTGCAGGCTTTCCAGCAGGATGCGCCCCACTGCCAGGCTGCGGTAGTTCGGGTCGACGCCTTCGATGATGTGCCACGGCGCGTAGTCGCGGCTGGTGCGGCGCAGTACGCGTTCGCCAAAACGCACGAAGCGGTCGTAGGTTTCGGACTGCTGCCAGTCCAGCGGACTGATCTTCCAGCTGTGCAGCGGGTCGTCCTTGAGCGATTTCAGACGAGCCTTCATCTGCTTCTTGGACAGGTGGAACCAGAACTTGATGATCAGTGCACCTTCATCGCACAGCATCTGCTCCAGCCGCTCGGCGCCCATGATGGCCTGGTCGAGCACGGCATCCTTGAATACCCCGTGCACCCGCCCCTGCAGCATCTGGCTGTACCAGTTGCCGAAGAACACACCCATCCGCCCCTTGGGGGGCAAGGCCCGCCAATAGCGCCAGGCCGGCGGGCGAGCCAGCTCTTCGTCGGTCTGCTGATCGAAGGTGAGCACATCGATCATGCGCGGGTCCATCCACTCGTTGAGCAGTTTTACCGTCTCACCCTTGCCGGCACCTTCGATGCCGTTGATCAGCACGATCACCGGGAAGCGCGCCTGCTGCTTGAGTTCGTACTGGGCTTCGAGCAGGGCCTCGCGTAAAGCGGGTACCTCGGCGTCGTAAGCCTCCTTGTCGATGCTGTGGCCGATTTCGGCGGATTCGAACATGCACTGGCTCCTTCAATGGATAAGCAAGACTAGCGGATTTGTGGGCCGCCTGTGCCTGCGCAAAATCATCAGATGGCATAAAATCCCGACCATCTGCTGCAACCGAGCCAACCATGTCCACCCTCCTCCAGCATGCCCAGATCGACTGGGACGACCAGGGCCGCCCCCACTCGCGGCAATACGACGACGTTTATTTCGCGGTCAACGAAGGCATCGAAGAAACCAAACATGTGTTCCTCGGCCAGACCCGCCTGGCCGAGCGTTTTGCCAGCCTGGCCCCGCACGCCTGCCTGGTGATCGGCGAAACCGGCTTTGGCACTGGCATGAACTTTTTCTGCGCCTGGCAGCTGTTTGAAGAGCATGCCCACAGCAACGCGCGCCTGCACTTCGTCAGCGTCGAAAAATACCCACTCAGCCTGGCTGACATGGCCCGCGCAGTACACCTGTGGCCTGAGCTTGCCGCCTACACCGAACCGCTGCTGGAGCAGTACGTGGCGGTGCACCAGGGCTTCCAGCAATTCACCTTCGCCGAGGGCAGGGTCACCCTGACGCTGCTGGTCGGTGATGTACTGGAACAGCTGCCGCAGCTCGATGCGCAGATCGATGTGTGGTTCCTCGATGGTTTCGCCCCGGCGAAGAACCCCGACATGTGGACCCCGGAGCTGTTTGCGCAACTGGCGCGGCTGTCGCACGCCGGCACCGTGCTGGGCACCTTCACCACCACGGGTTGGGTGCGCCGCAGCCTGGTCGAAGCCGGCTTCGCCATGAAGAAAGTGCCGGGCATCGGCAAGAAGTGGGAAGTGATGAGCGGCGCTTACGTCGGCCCCCGGCCCGGCCCCAAAGCGCCTTGGTATGCGCGCCCGCCCGCCATTCCAGGGCCGCGTGAAGCGCTCGTAATCGGCGCCGGGCTCGCTGGCAGCACAAGCGCGGCCAGCCTGGCCCGGCGTGGCTGGCAGGTGACCGTGCTGGAACGCCACGATGCACCGGCCCGGGAAGCCTCGGGCAACCCGCAGGGGGTGCTGTACCTCAAGCTGTCTGCGCATGGCACAGCGCTGTCGCAAATGATCCTGTCCGGTTTCGGCTACACCCGTCGCCAGCTCGAGCGCTTGCAGCGTGGCCGTGACTGGGATGCCTGCGGGGTGCTGCAACTGGCCTTCGACAGCAAAGAGGCCGAACGCCAGGGCAAGCTGGCTGCCGCTTTCGACCACGCCTTGCTGCACACCCTGGCGCGCACCGAGGCCGAAGCCATTGCCGGTGTGGCCCTGCCGGCCGGCGGCCTGTTCTACCCCGAAGGCGGTTGGGTGCACCCGCCGGCCCTGTGTCAGCAGCAGTTGCAGCACCCGGGGATTCAACGGGTGACACACCAGGAAGTGCTTGAGCTGCGCAAGGTGGATGGCCAGTGGCAAGCCTGGGCGGGTGAGCGCCTGCTGGCCAGTGCACCGGTGGTGATCCTGGCCGGTGCCGCCGACGTTCGGCGTTTCGAGCCTTGTGCACAGTTGCCGCTCAAGCGCATTCGCGGGCAGATTACCCGGCTGCCGGCCACTGCCAGCAGCCGCATGCTCAGCACCGTGGTATGCGCAGAGGGTTATGTAGCGCCACCCCGCGAGGATGAGCATACCTTGGGCGCAAGCTTCGACTTCCAGAGCGAAGACCTGGCGCCGACGGTTGCCGAACATCAGGGCAACCTGGCAATGCTGGACGAGATTTCCGTCGATCTGGCGCAGCGCTTGGGTGTGGCCGAGCTGGACGCCGAGCAGTTGCAGGGGCGTGCGGCGTTCCGCTGCACCAGCCCGGATTACCTGCCGATCGTGGGGCCGATGGCTGATGCGCAAGGGTTTGCCGAGGCCTATGCGGTGCTGGCCCGCGATGCGCGGCAAGTGCCCGATGTGGCCTGCCCTTGGCTGAGCGGGTTGTACGTGAACAGCGGGCATGGCTCACGCGGGTTGATCACGGCGCCATTGAGTGGGGAGCTGGTGGCGGCCTGGGTATGTGGAGAACCGCTGCCGTTGCCACGGGCGGTGGTGGAGGCGTGCCACCCAAACCGGTTTGCATTACGCAAGCTGATCCGAGGGAAGTGATCCCGCCCCATATAACAGATTGTTCTAAAACTCTCACAAAGCACATAGGTCAGTTCCTTAAGGTGCCCGAATCCTGGGCCCCCCCTCCCCAACGGAAAAACCGGTAAGGACTTATGTGCGGATTAGCAGGAGAGTTGCGTTTCACCCCCATGGACCAAGCCCCTCGCCCAGCCGACCTGGCTGCGGTAGAGCGCATTACCCATCACCTGGCGCCTCGCGGCCCGGATGCGTGGGGCTTCCATAGCCAAGGCCCGATCGCCCTCGGGCACCGGCGCCTGAAAATCATGGACTTGTCCGACGGCTCGGCGCAGCCAATGGTCGACAACACCTTGGGCCTGTCACTGGCGTTCAACGGTGCCATCTACAACTTCCCCGAGTTGCGCCACGAGCTACAGGACCTGGGCTACAGCTTTTGGTCCGATGGCGACACCGAGGTGCTGCTCAAGGGTTACCACGCCTGGGGCGCGGCGTTGCTGCCCAAGCTCAACGGCATGTTCGCCCTGGCCATCTGGGAGCGCGACAACCAGCGCCTGTTCCTGGCCCGCGACCGCCTGGGCGTAAAGCCGCTGTACCTGTCACGCGACGGCGAGCGCCTGCGCTTCGCCTCGACCCTCCCGGCCCTGCTCAAGGGTGGCGACATCGACCCGGTGCTCGACCCGGTGGCGCTCAACCATTACCTGAACTTCCACGCCGTGGTACCGGCACCGCGCACCTTGCTGGCCAACGTGCAAAAGCTGGAGCCCGGCACCTGGATGCGCGTCGATCGCCATGGCGAAGTCGAACGCCAGACTTGGTGGCAGCTGAAATACGGTGCCAACCCTGATGAGCGTGAGCTGGACCTGGAAGGCTGGACCACCCGCGTGCTCGACGCCACCCGCGAGGCCGTGGCCATCCGCCAACGTGCTGCCGTCGACGTCGGCGTGCTGCTGTCCGGGGGTGTCGACTCCAGCCTGCTGGTCGGCCTGTTGCGCGAAGCGGGCGTGGACGACCTGTCCACGTTCTCCATCGGTTTCGAAGACGCCGGTGGCGAGCGTGGCGACGAGTTCCAGTATTCGGACCTGATCGCCAAGCACTACGGCACCCGCCACCACCAGTTGCGCATCGCCGAACACGAGATCATCGAGCAGTTGCCATCAGCGTTTCGCGCCATGAGCGAGCCAATGGTCAGCCACGACTGTATCGCCTTCTACCTGCTGTCGCGGGAAGTGGCCAAGCATTGCAAGGGCGTGCAAAGCGGCCAGGGTGCGGACGAGCTGTTCGCCGGCTACCACTGGTACCCGCAGGTGGACGGCGCCGAGGATGCCTTCTCGGCTTACCGCGACGCGTTCTTCGACCGCAGCCACGCCGAGTACCGCGACACCGTGCAGGCGCCCTGGTTGCTGGAAACCGACGCGGCCGGCGACTTCGTGCGCGAGCACTTCGCCCGCCCCGGCGCCCGCGACGCCGTGGACAAGGCCCTGCGCCTGGACAGCACGGTGATGCTGGTGGATGACCCGGTCAAACGCGTGGACAATATGACCATGGCCTGGGGCCTGGAAGCGCGCACACCGTTCCTCGACTACCGCCTGGTGGAGCTTTCAGCGCGTATCCCGGCGCGCTTCAAGCTGCCCGACGGCGGCAAACAGGTGCTCAAGCAGGCGGCACGACGGGTGATCCCGCATGAGGTGATCGACCGTAAGAAGGGCTACTTCCCGGTACCGGGCCTGAAGCACCTGGAAGGCGCCACCCTGGGTTGGGTGCGCGAGCTGCTGACTGACCCCAGCCAGGACCGTGGGCTGTTCAACCCGGCCATGGTCGACCGCCTGCTGAGTAACCCGCATGGCCAGCTCACCCCGCTGCGCGGCTCCAAGCTGTGGCAGCTGGCGGCGCTGAACCTGTGGTTGAGCGAACAAGGAATCTGACCGATGAAAGCCCATGAAATCGCTTACGGTCAGCGCCTGCTGCGCGGCCAGGCGCCGTCCTACGAGCGCCTGCAGGCGCGCCTGGCCGGCGACGGCAGCCAGCCCCACAACCAGCCGCGTGCCGTGCACTGCGGCTGGGGTCGGCTGCTGATCGGCCATACCTACCCCAACCCGACCAGCCTGGCCGAGGCGCTGCTGGACGAAAGCCCCGGCGAGCGCGACATAGCCCTGTACGTGGCCGCGCCCCAGCAGGTGCTGGCCCAGGCCCCGCAACAACTGTTCCTCGACCCGTCCGACACCCTGCGCCTTTGGTTTACCGACTACCGACCAGCGCAACGGGTATTCCGCGGTTTTCGCGTACGCCGGGCGCAAAACGCGACCGACTGGCAGGCCATCAATACCCTGTATCAGGCACGCAGCATGCTACCGGTCGACCCTTGCCTGCTCACCCCCAGACACCTGGGCGGCCCTGTGTACTGGTTGGCCGAAGACGAAGACAGCGGTGCGGTGATCGGCAGCGTCATGGGCCTGAACCACGCCAAGGCTTTCGACGACCCGGAACACGGCAGCAGCCTGTGGTGCCTGGCGGTGGACCCGCAGTGCACCCGCCCCGGCGTGGGTGAGGTGCTGGTGCGCCACCTGATTGAACACTTCATGAGCCGTGGCCTGGCCTACCTGGACTTGTCGGTGCTGCACGACAACCGCCAGGCCAAGCGTCTGTACCAGAAGCTGGGTTTTCGCAACTTGCCCACCTTTGCGGTCAAGCGCAAGAACGGCATCAACCAGCAACTGTTCTTGGGCCCGGGCCCTGAGGCCGAGCTGAACCCCTACGCGCGCATCATCGTCGATGAGGCCATGCGCCGGGGCATCGACGTGCAGGTGGATGACGCCGTTGGCGGCCTGTTCACCCTGAGCCTGGGCGGGCGGCGCATCCGCTGCCGTGAATCGCTCAGCGACCTGACCAGTGCCGTGACCATGACCCTGTGCCAGGACAAACGCCTCACCCAGCATGCGTTGCATAACGCCGGGCTACAGGTGCCGGCACAGCAGCTGGCGGGAAATGCAGACGACAACCTGGCGTTTCTCGACGAGCATGGCGCGGTGGTGGTGAAACCGGTCGATGGCGAGCAAGGCCAGGGCGTGGCGGTGAACCTGACCTGCATCGACGACATCACCCGCGCCGTGGCGCACGCCCGCCAGTTCGACAGCCGTGTGCTGCTGGAGAGCTTCCATGCCGGGTTCGACCTGCGCATCGTGGTGATCGGCTACGAGGTGGTGGCTGCCGCCGTGCGCCACCCGGCCCAGGTGCTGGGCGACGGCAACCACAGCATCCGCCAGTTGATCGAAGCCCAAAGCCGTCGACGCCAGGCCGCCACCGGTGGCGAAAGCCGCATTCCGCTGGACGACGAAACCGAGCGCACAGTGCGCGCGGCGGGCTTTGGCTATGACGACGTGCTGCCTGCTGGCCAGCGCCTGACGGTACGGCGCACTGCCAACCTGCACACCGGTGGCACCCTGGAAGACGTCACCGAACGCCTGCACCCGGTGCTGGCCGACGCGGCCGTGCGCGCTGCACGGGCGCTGGAAATCCCTGTGGTCGGGCTGGACTTCATGGTGCGCGATGCCGGGCAACCGGAGTACGTGATCATCGAGGCCAACGAGCGTGCCGGGTTGGCCAACCATGAACCGCAGCCCACGGCCGAGCGCTTTATCGATTTGCTGTTTCCGCATAGCCGGCCTTTGGCGTAACTGCTGACGGCCTCTTCGCAGGCAAGCCCGCTCCCACAGGTAAAGCGCTGCCCTCAGGGATTGTGAGGTCCCTGTGGGAGCGGGCTTGCCCGCGAAGAGGCCAGTACAGGAGTAAAGGAGTTCCAAACATGTCCAATCAGTATCCTGAACCCGATCTCGATTACCTCAAACGCGTGCTGCTGGAGATGCTCGCCATCCCCAGCCCCACCGGCTTCACCGACACCATCGTGCGCTACGTGGCCGAACGCTTGGACGAGCTGGGCATCCCCTTCGAGCTGACCCGGCGCGGCACCATTCGCGCCACGCTCAAGGGCCGGCAAACTTCCCCCGACCGTGCCGTATCCGCGCACCTGGACACCATCGGTGCCAGCGTGCGCCAGTTGCAGGACAACGGCCGCCTGGCCCTGGCACCAGTGGGCTGCTGGTCCAGCCGCTTCGCCGAAGGCAGCCGCGTCAGCGTATTCACCGATACTGGCGTATACCGTGGCAGCGTGCTGCCGCTGATGGCCAGCGGGCATGCCTTCAACACCGCCATCGACCAGATGCCGGTGAGCTGGGAGCATGTGGAAGTGCGCCTGGATGCCTATTGCGCCACCCGTGCCGATTGCGAGGCGCTGGGCGTGAGCATTGGTGACTTCGTGGCCTTCGACCCCTTGCCCGAGTTCACCGAAAGCGGTCACATCAGCGCCCGCCACCTGGACGACAAGGCCGGCGTAGCTGCGCTGCTGGCGGCACTGAAAGCCGTGGTTGAAAGCGGCCAGCAACCACTGATCGACTGCCACCCGCTGTTCACCATCACCGAAGAAACCGGCTCGGGCGCGGCGGGCGCCCTGCCCTGGGATGTCAGCGAGTTCGTCGGCATCGACATTGCCCCGGTAGCGCCCGGCTAGGCCTCCAGCGAGCATGCGGTGAGCGTGGCCATGCAGGATTCGTCGGGGCCTTACGACTACCACCTGTCCCGGCACCTGCTGAAACTGGCCGGCGACCACGACCTGCCGGTGCGACGCGACCTGTTCCGCTACTACTTCAGCGACGCTCATTCGGCGGTGACCGCAGGGCACGATATTCGCACCGCGCTGGTGGCATTCGGTTGTGATGCCACCCATGGCTATGAGCGCACCCATATCGACAGCCTGGCTGCACTCAGCCGGTTGTTGTCGGCTTACCTGCTTAGCCCACCGGTGTTCGCCAGCGATTCGCAGCCGGCCAATGCTTCGCTTGAAAGGTTCAGCCACCAGCTGGAGCACGATGCGCAAATGGAGAGCGACACACGGGTGCCGGCGGTGGACAGCCTGATTGGCAATAAAGGCTGAGGACGTTTGGGGCCGCTTTGCGGCCCCAAAATATCAACTGTTTCGCGTAGCATGCCCACACCTACTTCAGACATCGCCTACCATGCTGATCCCCTACGACCAACTGCAAGCCGAAACCCTGACCCGCCTGATCGAAGACTTCGTCACCCGCGACGGCACCGACAATGGCGACGATACCCCACTGGAAACCCGTGTGCTGCGGGTGCGCCAGGCATTGGCCAAGGGGCAGGCGTTCATCCTGTTCGACCCCGAAAGCCAGCAATGCCAGTTGTTGGCCAGGCATGATGTGCCCCGCGAACTGCTCGGCTAGCAGGCCCGCGACGCGCCCCGGTACAGGCAACATCAGGCCTCGTTTTGCTTGGCCTCCTTGATGCGCTTGTACACCTCGGCCCGATGCACCGGCACCTCTCGCGGGGCCTCCACACCAAAGCGCACAATCCCTTCCCGGACATCCGCCACCATGATCCTGATGTCATCACCGATCACGATGATTTCGCCTACTTCGCGCCCTATTACCAGCATGTTCCGATCCTCCTGCCAACGGGAAAACCAGAGCCTGCCTCGTAGGGATTCGGCTACTCAATAGCTCCATCACTATTCGGAAGAGCCCTACACAGCCAGGTAACTTCTCCTACAGGTTATTCATCGCGACTGGGCTTTTGCGCGCATTTTCACCGCCATTTCGGCCATCTCGTCATACAGCCGCTCAGGGGCCTGGCATTTCAGCTGCCAGGCTTGCCGCCCTGCCTCGTGCGGCAGGATAAGGAACTCGCCAGCGACGACCTGTTGATGGATGTAGTCGGCAATGTCCGCCGCGCTGATCGGCGAGCCCTCCAGCAACTTGCCAACCTGCGCCTTCATCGCCGGGTTCGGCCCTCGGAACGAGTCGAGCAGGTTGGTCTGGAAGAACGACGGGCACACCACATGCACCGCCACCTCCAGCTGGCGCAGTTCCACCAGCAGGCTTTCCGACAGGGCCAACACACCCGCCTTGGCCACGTTGTAGTTGCTCATCCCAGGCCCCTGCATCAGCGCGGCCATGGAGGCAACGTTGATGATGCGGCCCTTGCTGCGCTCCAGCAGCGGCAAAAAGACCTTGCAGCCCTTGACCACACCCATCAGGTTGACCGCGATCTGCCAGTCCCAGTCTTCCAGCGACAGTTCGGCGAAGAACCCGCCCGAGGCAACACCGGCATTGTTGACGATCACGTCGATACCGCCGAACAGCTCGGTGCAGGCCTGGGCCAGGGCTGTCAGCTGGCTATAGTCACGCACGTCACAGTGCTGAACGAAGCCATCGCCGCCCGCTTCGCGGACCAGCGCCAGGGTTTCGCGCAGGCCGGTTTCATTGACATCAGCCAGCGCCAGGCGCCAGCCCTCACGCGCCCAGCGCAGGGCGATCTCGCGGCCGAGACCGGACCCGGCGCCGGTGATCATGATGCGGTTTTGCATGGTGGCTGGCCTTGTTCAAAGTGGTTGTGCAGCGAGTCTAATCAAGACCAGGCGGACAGGCAGGGTTCATCAGGGTAATGAATGGGTGGGCATGACTGCATGGTCGGTTCCGCCCGCCTGGCCGCACACAAATGGAATCTTTCCCGCGTGACGCCGGTCCTTACTTACAAGAGGCCAGCAGTCAGAGGCCCTTGACCCTCAACCATGCAAGGATTCCGTCATGACCACGATTCTCATCATCATCCTGATCCTTCTGCTGATTGGTGGCTTACCGGTCTTCCCACACTCGCGCAGCTGGGGCTATGGCCCGTCCGGCATCGTCGGCGTGGTGCTGGTGATCTTGTTGGTGCTGTTACTGCTTGGCATGATATGAGCCACCCCGGCCTGGCGTTCCAGATGGCGCTCCAGGCGGCGCATGCCGTCGCCCAGGGCGCGGACCGCCAGGCTGAGCGCCGGGCGCTGCAACGGCTGAGCGTTGCAACAACGCTCGACCTGCTCGCACAAGGTAACCAGGGCGTCGGCGCGGGCGATACGTGCGCCGCCCTTGACCCGGTGCGCCAGGCTGGCGATAGCCTCGGGCGCATCACCGAGGTTTTCCAACCGTTGCAGGTCCTCACGGTTGCTGGCACGCAGGTCGCCCAACAACGCCTTTAGCGCCGCTTCATCGTTACCCACCAGATGCCTCAAGTGCTGCAGGTCTAGCAGGCTGCCTTGGTCATTCGGTTCCTGCGCAGGCCGTGCACTGATCAGTGCCTGGGCGAGGCTACCCAAGTCCAGCGGCTTGAACAGACAGTCATCCATGCCCGCTTCGCAACTGCGCCTGCGCTCGGCCTCCTGGGCGCTGGCGGTCAGGCCAATCACCCTGCTACGCGGGCGAGCGCTGCGCCGCTCGTGTTCGCGTATGGCACGGGCCAGCCCGTGACCGTCCAGGCGCGGCATGTTGCAGTCGGTAATCACCACGTCGAAATGCTCCTTCAGCCACAAGCGCAAGGCTTGTGCGCCGTCTTCCGCAACCCGCGCCTGATGCCCGAGAAAATCCAGTTGCTGTGCCAACAGCAGCCGGTTTGCCGGGTAGTCGTCCACCACCAGCACCCGCAGCCGTGCGCCAGGCTCTGCAGCCAGCAAGGGTGAAACCTCAGGCGCTGGCGCCGCACTCGACAACAGCGGCAGCTTGAGCCGCACCTGCACTTCGGTGCCCTCCCCCAAGGTGCTGCGCAGCTGCAATTGCCCCCCCATCAACTGGCACAGGTTACGGCTGATGCTCAAGCCCAGGCCGGTGCTGGCACGTGGCGACTGGCGGTGGTTGCTGGCCTGACGAAACGGCTGCCCTAATGCAGCCAGCTCGCTGGCGGCGATGCCCACGCCGCTGTCCTTTACCAGCAGCACGATATCGAGCAGCCCGTCAGCCGGCGCTGCCTGCAGGCTGACCAAGATGCGCCCGCGCCGGGTGAACTTGATTGCGTTGCTCAGCAGATTGGCCAGCACCTGCTTGAAGCGCAGCGGGTCGAGCATGACCTCGGCACCCACTGCCCCTCCCAGTTGCATCTGTAACTCAAGGCCTTTGCCACGGGCCAATTGTTCGAACAGTTGCACCACCCGCCCGACCAGCTCGCCCACCCGTACCCGCTGCGGCGAAAGTTGCAAGTGGCCGGTTTCGATGCGGGTAATGTCGAGTATGTCGCCAATCAGCTCTTTCAGCCCCCGTGTCGCTTCGGTGGCCACCTCGATGGCCAGGCGGTCCAGTACACCTTGGGCGGCCTTGCGCTGTGCCAGTTCGAGCATACCCAGCACCGCATGCAGCGGGGTGCGGATCTCATGGCTAATGGTGGCAAGGAACTCGGTCTTGGCCTGGTTGGCGGCATCCGCCGCACGCTTGGCCCGCCGCAACCGTACCTGCAACCGGCGCAGGTAGCGGATCCACAACAGAGCAATGAACAGCAGGCAGAACGCGATGCCGAAGCCGAACAGCACCTTGACGCGATGGCGGGGCCAGACGCCGTCGGGGACGATCATCGGGTTGCGCCAGCGACGCACCAGCGCAGTGGTCTCTTGCGGCGTCAGGCTGAGCAACGCGCTGTCGATGATACCCAGCAGTTCACTGGCGCCGCGGGTACTGGCCAAGGCGAAATGCGCGGGCGGCAGGGCCAGGCCGGCACTGACCTGCAACTGCCCGGGGTACCACCGGGCGACCAGCGGACGGGCGTCATCCAGAGTCAGGAAGGCGGCGTCCACCCGGCCATCGGCGACCGCGTGCAGGGCATCCAGAGGGCCGCTCAATACGCGTTGGCGCACTTGCGGATAACGTTGTTGCAACAGCTCGACCATGGCACTGCCCGACACCACCGCCACGCGCCGTCCAGCCAGTTGCTCCAGGCTGGACGGCGCCTGTTCGCCAGTGCGGCTGACCAGCACCCGCGAAGCACTGAGGTAGGCGCGACTGAAGCCCAGGCGCTGCGCCAGGTTGTCGCTGTAGGGCAGCCCGGCAATCAGGTGCGCCTTGCCTTGAATGACTTGGCCGATCATCTGCTCGGCGCCCGCCCCTGCCTGCACGTCAAATTCAAGACCGGTGCGCCGGGTGATCATCTGCAGCACATCGAGGGTCAGGCCGCGCAGCTGGCCCTTACTGTCGCGGTAGCTCAGTGGCAGCACCTGATCGTCCACCAGCACGCGCACCTTGGGGTTGTCAGTCAGCCAGCGCTGCTGGGCCTCGCTCAAGTGCACCGACTGGGCCGAGCGTGGGCCGCTCGCCAGCGGGTTCCAGCGCGCCTGGATGCGCGCACGCTGGGCTGGGCTGATGCCCTCCAGCACCGTATCCACCAGGCGTGGCAACGGCGTACCGTTGTCAAGCATGGCAAAGCCAATACTTTGGCGCGGCAGGGCCGCGTGGCCAATTTCTTCCACCCCGCTAAAGGGGCTGCGGCCCTTCACGTAGCGTGCAATCAAGGCGTTGCCCAGGTACAGGTCAGCCTGGCCTAGGGCAAGCGCGGCCAGGGCGCTGAACGCAGTGGGGTGCACCTGCAGGTCGGCTTGTGGGTAGTACTGGCTGACCTGCTCCGGTGTGCGGTAACCGTCCACCATCACCATGCGCAACGCTTCATCGCCCGGGGAAACCGCCTTGTGCTCCTGGGCCAGCAACAGGGGATAGTCTTCGGCGTAGGGCGTCGACAGGCGCAAGCCGGCCTGCAGCGCCTGCTGCGCAGTGACCGAGCCAAGCAGGTCGACAGTGCCTTCGCGCAACGCCGCGACCGCCGCCTGGAACGACTCGAACACCTGCACCTGCATGTCCAGTTGCAGGTGTTCGGCCAGTAGCCCCGAGTAATCGGCCGTGATGCCTTCGTAGGCACGCCCGGTGCCGAGGATATCCAGCGGCGGCTGGTCGTCGCCAAGCACCCCCAGGCGCAGCACACGATGGTGCCACAGCCAGCGCAGGTCACTGCTGACCGGTTCGGCACGCGGCCCTTCGAATACCGCACGCCCATGGAACACCGGTGCAGCCACGCCCGACAGGGGAAACAGGCAGCACAACAACAGCAGCCAGATTGCACGCACCATTCAAATAAGCTGGTTGCGACGAGCGAAATCCGCCAGGTCGATAAGCGAGTTTAGACGCAGCTTTTCCAGCAGCCGCCCCTTGTAGGTGCTGACCGTCTTGTTGCTGAGCAGCATCACGTCACCGATAGCCTTGTTGCTCAGGCCACGGGCCAGGTGCTGGAGGATCATCAGTTCACGGTCACTGAGGCAGGCAATACGCTGCGCATCGGTGGCGTACAGGTCTTGGCTGTGCACCGAGCTCAGCGCCACCTCGGGGAAGTAGGTGAAACCCGACAGCACTGCGCGCACCGCCTTGTTCAGCTCTCCCAGGTCGTTGCTTTTGCACACAAATCCCGCCGCCCCGGCTTGCATGCACCGCAGGGAGTAGGCTTCGGCCTGGTGCGAGGTCAGCACCAGAGTCTTGGCCGGTCGTTCGTGGCGCTTGACCCGGGCGATCACCTCCATGCCATCGAGCCTGGGCAGGCTGATGTCGAGGATGATGATATCGGGCGCCTGCTCACGGGCCATGCGCACGGCGTCGATGCCATTGTCGGTCTGGCCGACGATCTCCAGGCGCTCCTGGCGCAGCAGCATGCACACCGTGGAACGTATGAAAGGGTGGTCGTCGACCACCAGTGCTTTATTCATCAGGCGTTCTCGCTTGGCAGGCTGGCTTAGAATTCGGCATCGAACACCACGGTGGCCATGCCGTTGTAGGTACTGCCGGCATGGTCGAGCATTTCGCCCACCGCAGCGCTCGCAACCTCGAAATGCAATTGCCCGGGCCGGTTGAGCGCCGGCGTAGCCGCTTCGAACTGCAACGCAGCGCCCCTGCCGGTTGGCAGCGGTACACGTTCAACGGCCTGACCGCGATGCTGAATGCCGGCAGGCAGGCTGAGGGATATCCCCAC
Organism: Pseudomonas sp. NBRC 111133; assembly: GCF_001320605.1. Lineage (NCBI taxonomy): Bacteria > Pseudomonadati > Pseudomonadota > Gammaproteobacteria > Pseudomonadales > Pseudomonadaceae > Pseudomonas > Pseudomonas sp. NBRC 111133. The sequence goes on from NZ_BCBJ01000019.1 coordinate 34,234, forward strand.
CGGTACCTGGTGCTGATCTGCATTGCGGATGGCACAGGTGCCGGCCATGTTGTACTGGCACAGCTTGTAGGCCTTGAACGGCCCGGTGGACCACACCCGAAACGGCAGGTCTCGATACAGCCTCTGCGGCGGCCGCCCTCCCGACAGCCGGGATTTCCAGCCGCCTCGAGGTTCGAGCACCGCGCGGTCGGAGCCGGGAGGAAATTCGAAGATGAACGCGTGCTGGACATCGAGCACGAAATCGACCGTCAGGGTGTTGGTGCTCAGGCCACTGACCTGGTTGCCGAAGTCGAAATCCCCTCCCGGGCCTACGCTATACACCACGCTGCCGCGGTAGATGCCGGCAGGAAGGCGATAGGGCGGCGGCAGATTCAACTGGTAGGCGACGCTGGTGTCGGTCACATCGACAGTGTCCCTCTGACCACTGCCCCCCTGAAGCACGGAGACCGAACAGGGCTGAGGTGCTGCCGGGCTTGTCATATCCCACAAGTACCTGACTATCGGGGGCCGGTATTGGGACACGGTGGTGACCATCCGGCATCCACCACGCACGTCTCTATTGCCTGGTGCAATACGTGTCACATCGCTGCCGTGGACTTCTTGACTGATTGCCGACCAGTCGAAAGTAATCTGCCGTGGCTCACCGGTTTGCTCATGATAGACATCGATCTGCTTGCGACCGGGCAGCTGCACATAGAATTGATCACGCACATCCGCCGCATCCTTTGTGGTTTGCTTGGTATACGTGATAGGCAACGCGACTGTCTGGCGGGTTCTACAGGTATAGGGCATGTACTGGCACATACCGCCGGGTGGCGTTGTATTGTCGAAACGGCCCGAGCCACCGCCACGATACTGGGCAGAGATCGTCACTTGTGCTGCCTCTACAAACGACATCGGCAAGGCAAGGGCGGTCAGCAACCAGACCAAAACCCTGCGGGTACGCGCCATGGTTTTCATCCCTCCAGTAACATCGGCTTGCGCTCAGCGCCTTCGTGCAACTCGAACTGATGCACCTTGGCCGCCTGCCCTTCGAACTGGCGGGTACGCCCTGGCAGCAGATGATGCTTGGTGGCCGGCTCGCACACCTGGTCCTGCGCCTGGCACTGGCGGAAGTGGTCGAGCACCACGGTGGCGTTGCCCTGGTTGGTTACGGTCAGCGCACCGCCCTGGCGGCGGATCGGGGTGTGGTAGCGGGTCTGGTCGGGGCGCACGAACAACAGCGTGCCGTAGCCGGCCAGGAGGTTGACGCCGGCCTTGAGGCTGTCGCGGTACTGCTCAGCTTCGGCTTCGCTGACGGCAAAGCCGTCGCCCAGTTCCGGCAGCACCGGGATGAAGCGCAGGCGGTAGTAGCGCTCCTTGTCGCGCTCGCCGCGGTACAGCAGGCGCACGGCCTGCATGCCCCGCGACGGCACGATCAGCCGCGCCGGGCTGACCACCAGGCCGCGCTGCTCCAGTGCCAGGCCTTCGAGGGCGACTTCACGGGGCGGGCCACTGCCGTCATACACCAGCTCAACCACGCTGACCTTGACGAAGGCCGTAGAATCACCGCCGTTACGTACGCGCTTGAGCAAGGTGCTCTTGCCTTCTTCCAGGTAGTCGTATAGCCCGCCCACATTCAGTTCGGGCCCCGCCTGGGCCAGGCAAGGCAGCATGGCCCAGGCCAGGCAGAAATAGCGAAATGATTTCACGCAAAATTCCTCATAGCAAAAAGCCTCTGATAGCCAATCAGCATCACTGAAGTGATTGTGGTCTTGTGCTCACACACAAAATGCAGGAAATTTCCTAATCGTTTGAGGAGATTTCCTAAAGACAGCTTCCGCCCTTATAGCTGGGCGTCGAAAACCACCGTCACCTCTCCCTCGTAGCGGCTGCCGGGATGCTCGATCATGGCTTTCACATCTTCGCCACCAACCTCGAAATGCAACTGCCCCGACTGGTTGAGCACCGGCATCACCGACTCGAAAGAGAGCGCAGCATCGCGACCGGTAGGCAGCTCGAGCTTACTCACCGGACCGCCTTGGTGCCGAATGCCGCCGGGCAAGGTCAATGCAACTGCAACAGGTACCTCATGGTTTGCGTCATTGCGGATACCGCAACCGGTACCCGAATAATGCCGGCATAACTTGTAAACTTTAAAAGGCCCGGTGGACCACAGCCGAAACGGCAAATCCCTGAGCAACCGCTGGGGCGCCCCCCTCCCCCCGAGCCACGCCCCCCATCCCCCTGGGGGCTCCAGCACGGCACGGTCCGATCCAGGTGGAAACTCGAAGACGAAGGCATGCTGTACGTCAAGTTCGAAGTTCAACGTCAAGCTGCTGCCATTCAGAGCGCTGACACCATTGCCAAAATCGAAGTCGCCGCCCGGTCCGATACTGTAAGTCAGGCTGCCGGTATAAAAACCGGGCTTCATGCGATTGGGCTCAGGCATGGTCAGCCGATAGGCGATACCCATGTTGCTAACCGAAGTTTCAACGGTATAACCGTTCGGCATCGCCCCATGAATGGAATGGCACCCGGAGGGTGAGCTTGGATTGCGTACCAGCCACAGGTAATGCGTCGCAAAAGGGCTGCCGGCATAACCGAATGTCTGCCGATAAGAGCAACCACCCCTGATTTCCCGTGTCCAGACCGGGTTGACGCGCAACTCCGGGGTACCCTGAACCTGCTGACTGACGCCAAGAAACTCAAAGTTCAGACGATGGGACTCCCCCGTGCTTGTGTGAAACACATCCACAGCCCTGGCCGAGGGCAGTTGAACGTAAAAATTGTCACGGACATCACCACTGTTCTTCACCGTCGTCCTGGCATAGGTAATGGGAAGCTGCATGGCGCGCATTTCGCGGCAGTCTGCAGACCAGCGTTGGCAATACGCAGCCAGCGGGGTGGTATTTTCGAAGTCACCCGAAGCATCCCCCAGGTATTGAGCACTGACAAGCGCCTCCAGGGCGACAGCATCCCGTCCGGGTGTTGCCAGGCCAAGGAGCAACCATACCCCCAAAGGCAGGCGCAAAGCCGTTCTGATAATCCGGTACCCACTCACCCCTTGTCCCCCGTATGCAATGACCCGGCCTGAGCAACTTTGCCCGGCTCACAGGCTAGATCGCCAGCCAGCAATACATCTCCCTCACGCTCGATCTGCGCCACTTTCAGCTCAAGCAGGCACAGCGCCTGCCCTCCCTTGCGCACCTCCAGCGTCGGCGTCGACTCACTCATCTCCACAGCAAAATGCCCCCCAGCTTCGCTCACGCTACGGCTGGCGTGATTGACCACCTGCGCCCCTTGCATCGGTTGCCCATGTCGATCGAGCAGCCGCCCCAGCACGGTCACCGTGCGCATCACCCGCAACTTGCGATAGCCCACCCCGCCCCGGTTGAGGTGGTAGTCGAAACTGGTCGGCTGGATCACCGCCGCCGCTTCGTTGTCGCCATCCAGGTCGAACTGCACATAGCCGGACTTGTAGGCGCCAACCGGGATCACGTTACGACCGGGGTGCAGCGTGGCGCTCAGCCCATACTGGTCGTCGGCGCGCAGGGCCAAGCCTTCTATGTCGCTCTCGACATCGACGATCAGCCCGGCATCGTGGGGCAGGTACTGGCCGCTCATGGCCAGCTTGCCTTCCCCCACCGCGACGATGCTCTGCAGGTTGAGCCCGGCGCTGACTTCGCCGTTGTAGGACGAACTCTGCGCGTAGGCGTCGCCGTACAGCGCCTGGTTCTGGAACTGAGCCGTGCCGCCGAAACCGGCGCCGTAGCGGTCCGCCGTGACGCTGCCGCCGAGGCTGCGCACCACGCCTAGGTCGACGTCGCGCTGGTAGGACAGCGAAGCATTCTGATCGCGCCCACCGTCATGGGCGGTGCGGCTACCGATGCTGGCGGCAATGCGCTCGCCGGGGCCACCCAGGCTCATGCTCACGGCCAGGTTGACGCCACGGCTGCGCTCGTCACCGCTGCTGCGGGTGCCAGGGCGGTCGAACAGGCTCAGGCGCCAGTTGGCGTCAGAGCCCAACAGCTTGCCGTAGTACGACCAGCCCAGGTCGATGCCGAGGCCATCGGCGGCCCCCGAACTGTGGGCCAGGCGAATGGTGGCGGTGCTGCGGTTGCTCAGGCGGTGGGTCAGCAACAGGGAGGTCTGGCTCTGTTCCTGGTAGCGCACGAACTGGCTGTGGGTCGGGCGACTGACCGTTTCCAGCCAGGAGCGGCTGTGGCTGAACACCAGCGAGCCCAGGTCGTGGTTGTGGATCACTTGCAGGTCATAACCATCGCCCTGGTTCTCGGTACGGTAGAGGTTGCCGTAGAGCTTGAGCCGATCGAGTGCGTCCCAGTCCAGCGAGGTACCGTATTGCATGGCTTCTTCCACCTGCTGCACGGACACGCCAAGTACCGCCCGCGGGTGCAGCAGGTAGTTGGCCATGACACCGGCGCTGAGGCTGTCGTCGTGATCCTCGTCCCAGTTGCTGAGCAGGCTGGCCTGCTGGCCCAGGTACAGGTTGTAGCGCCAGCGGCTGTCGGGGTTGCGCCAGCTGTTGGGCTTGTAGACGAACTCCTCGGTGCGTGCAGTTTCCTGGCCGTCTTCCAGCAGGCGCACCTCGACCTGGTAGATGCCACCTGGCAACACCCGGGTATCCAGTGCTTGCAAGCCAGGCTGCACCGTCTGGCTGTTGATCAGCGAGCCATTGCGGTAGATCTCCACCACGCCGGGGCGATTGGGGGTGACGTAGATGGGAGTCGAGCTGGGCTGGCCGTTGTCGATCAACAGGCTGTCGCTGCTGCCGAACATCAGGCCAAGCGTGGTATCGGGACTCTGCCCCAGCAGCCGCGGCTGGCGGGTGAGTCCTTGGTTGCCGGGGGTAAAATAGCCCAGGCGAAAGAAGTGGTCATCGTGCAAACGCTCGGCGTACAGCTGGCTGACCCGGCGCCGGGTTTGCTGACTGCCGACGCTGCCACGGTCAAGCTGGGCATCGGCCAGGGTGGTCCAGTTACCGACACTGCCCTGGCCTGCCAGAGAAAACAGGCCACTGGTGTCGCGGCCATCGCTGGCCAGGTTGAGTTGGTTGCGCAGCAGCAGCCCGCCGCCCTGTTCGGGCAAGGCGTGGTAGCGCGGTGCGTCGCCGGCCAGCTCGGCGGCGTGGGTCAGCAAGGACAGCTGCGAGTTGACCAAGCTGTAGTGGATAGCGCGCAAACCGTCCGGGCAGTCGCGCTTGCAGTCGCCCAACGGGCGACCAGAAGTTAGCCGCTCCTGCCAGCGGCGGCGCAGGGTTTCTGGCTCGCGGCTGTCGAAGTGGTCGGTGAACTCCAGCAGCTGCACACGCTCATCGCGGCTGAGCACCACCATGGCATCACCCAGGTAGCGGCCATCCAGGTCCACACGCACGGCCAGCGGCACGTCAAAAAAGTGCTCCTCGAATTCCCGTGGCAAGCCTTGGGCCTGGCTAACCACGCCCATTGCACGGTCAGACGCCTGGGCGGCAACCGGCAGCACAGCAAGACATGCCGTCAGCAGCAAAGTCTTTATAGTTAAGGAAAAGGCCATGACCCTGTCTGCAAGCAAGACGCTGCCCTCACCCCCGGCGCGACGCAAGGGGTGAAGGTGAGCAACAACGGATGAAAGAAGGGGAACAGTGCGGGGATCAGGGCGCAGCGGTTTCGAACATCATGCTGACCAGGCCTTGGTAGTTGCCTGGCTTGTAGCCACCGGCCGGGGTTTGCGCTGCCACTTCGAAGTCGACGATGGCTCCGGGTAAAGCCTGGGTCTCGGTGAGAATTTCGGTCGCATTGGTGGTGAGCAGCGTGTCGCCGATCTTCACATCCAGGCCGATGGAGTCCAGACCGCTGCTGACCACGGCTGGCGACAGCAGGTGGGCAGTGATCGGGCCGATGGTGCTCTTGGCTTGCAGTTGCTTGCGGACCGGGGTCAGGGTGCCTTGAAACGAGTTCCAGGCCATTTCCTGCGGGTCATTCATCCAGTTGCCGCCGACGGGCTCGACGTAGAAGTTGGCGGTAGGCACGGTAGCTGTAATCAGCACCTGTTTCTCGATCGGGTCTTCGGCCATGGCTGGGCCTGCAACGAGAGCAGCAAATGGAAGTGCCAGCATGAGTGCTTTCACGAATAGATCTCCTGGAAATCTGTAGACATAAGCTTTGATTGAAGGTCAATCAGGCTAAGCGCCGTTGACAGGCAGGAGTATCCGCAGTTACCCACAACGTAAATACGGGAACTATCCGAGCGAGTTGTTGACATTTCCTAACGACAATTCAGAGGGGGAGCACTTCCGCAGGAGAATACCAAGTACATTGGGGCCGCTTTGCGGCCCCAATTACCTGATTAGTGAGACACCGCCCCACTGGCACCCAGGCCAGTCTGCGAACGCACGAACTGCGGGAAGAACAGCGCGCGTTCGTCTTCAGCCGCCTTGGACTTGTCGGTGACCGAGAAGAACCAGATGCTGACGAAGGCAATGGCCATCGAGAACAGCGCCGGGTACTCGTACGGGTAGATCGGTTTCTCGTGGCCGAGGATCTGTACCCAGATGGTCGGGCCGAGGATCATCAGCGTCACCGCACTTACCAGCCCCAGCCAGCCACCAATCATCGCGCCGCGGGTGGTCAGCTTTTTCCAGTACATCGAAAGCAGCAGTACCGGGAAGTTGCAGCTGGCCGCGATGGAGAACGCCAGGCCAACCATGAAGGCGATGTTCTGCTTCTCGAACAGGATACCCAGGCCGATCGCCAGCACGCCCAGGGCGACGGTAGTGATTTTCGATACGCGGATCTCGTCCTTGTCGTTGGCCTTGCCCTTGCGCCATACGCTGGCGTACAGGTCGTGGGACACCGCCGAGGCACCGGCCAGGGTCAGGCCGGCAACCACCGCCAGAATGGTGGCGAAGGCGACCGCCGAGATGAAGCCCAGGAACACGCTGCCACCCACCGCATTGGCCAGGTGCACGGCTGCCATGTTGTTGCCACCCAGCAAGGCGCCGGCGGCGTCCTTGAAGTCCGGGTTGGTGCTGACCAGCAGAATCGCGCCGAAGCCGATGATGAAGGTCAGGATGTAGAAATAGCCGATGAAGCCGGTGGCGTACAGCACGCTCTTGCGCGCTTCCTTCGCGTCACTGACGGTGAAGAAGCGCATCAGGATGTGCGGCAGGCCAGCGGTACCGAACATCAGTGCCAGGCCCAGCGAGAAGGCCGAGATCGGGTCCTTGACCAGGCCGCCCGGGCTCATGATCGCCTCGCCCTTGCTGTGCACCTTGATCGCTTCCGAGAACAGGGTATTGAAGTCGAAGCCTACGTGCTTCATCACCATCAGCGCCATGAAGCTGGCACCGGACAGCAGCAGCACTGCCTTGATGATCTGCACCCAGGTGGTGGCCAGCATGCCGCCAAACAGCACGTACAGGCACATCAGGATACCCACCAGGATCACCGCGACGTGGTAGTCCAGGCCGAACAGCAGCTCGATCAGCTTGCCGGCACCGACCATCTGGGCGATCAGGTAGAACGCCACCACCACCAGCGAACCGGAGGCCGACAGGGTGCGGATTTCCTTCTGCCCGAGGCGGTACGAGGCCACGTCGGCAAAGGTGTATTTGCCCAGGTTGCGCAGGCGTTCGGCAATCAGGAAGAGGATGATCGGCCAGCCGACCAGGAAGCCGATGGAGTAGATCAGGCCATCGTAGCCAGAGGTGAACACCAGCGCGGAAATACCCAGGAACGAGGCGGCCGACATGTAGTCGCCGGCGATTGCCAGGCCGTTCTGGAAACCAGTGATCTTGCCGCCGGCAGCGTAGTAGTCCGACGCCGACTTGTTGCGTTTGGAGGCCCAGTAGGTGATGCCAAGGGTGAAGGCGACGAAGGCCACGAACATGGCGATGGCGGAAACGTTCAGCGGTTGCTTCTGCACCTCGCCGGTCAGGGCATCGGCAGCCCACACGGCGGGTGCGAAGGCTCCGCAGGCCAGTACGGCCAGGGTTTTGGCGTGGCGAATCATTGTTGCGCCTCCTTCAGGATGGCCTTGTTCAGCTCATCGAATTCGCCGTTGGCGCGGCGCACGTAGATGGCGGTCAGGACAAATGCCGAAACGATCAGGCCGACGCCCAGGGGAATGCCCCAGGTAATCGACGACTCAGGGCTGAGCTTGGCGCCCAGTATCTGAGGACCGTAGGCGATCAGGAGGATGAAGGCGCAGTACAGGCCGAGCATGATCGCTGAGAGTATCCAGGCGAACCGTTCGCGTTTGGTGACCAGCTCCTTGAAGCGGGGGCTGTTTTGTATCGAGAGGTAAATGCTGTCGTTCATTGTTTTTGTCCTAGCAGCACAGGTAGGGGATGAAACCCACGCCCTTACTTTATGCGGCTGTTGGACGGCAGCCAGACGACCTTAGTCTTAGATGCAACGGTGTTTTACCGATTGCGTAACAAAGTGAAGGCCCTTTCGCGGGCATGCCCGCCCCCACAGGGGGCATCACAAGGCCTGAAGGCAGTGATAGACCTGTGGGAGCGGGCAAGCCCGCGAAGCAGAAAAACCGGACGTTGAAGTAGATTACTTACCTGTCCACTCCTTCACGCGATCAGGGTGCTTGGCCACCCAGTCCTTGGCCGCTGCTTCAGGCTTGGCGCCTTCCTGAATCGCCAGCATCACCTCGCCAATCTCGTCCTTCGACTGCCAGCTGAACTTCTTCAGGAACTCCGCCACCTCCGGCGCCTTGGTCGCCAGTTCCTTGCTGCCAATGCTGTTCACGGTTTCCGCCGCGCCATACACGCCTTTCGGGTCTTCGAGGAACTTCAGCTTCCATTTGGCGAACATCCAGTGCGGTACCCAGCCAGTGACCGCAATCGACTGCTGCTTGGCATAGGCACGGCCCAGCTCCGCGGTCATGGCCGCACCGGAGCTTGCCTGCAGCTTGTAGCCTGTCAGGTCGTAGTCCTTGATCGCCTGGTCGGTCTTGAGCATTACGCCGGAGCCGGCGTCGATGCCGACAATCTTCTGCTTGAAGCTGCTGTCGGTCTTGAGGTCGGCAATGCTCACCGCCTTGACGTACTCGGGCACGATCAGGCCGATCTTGGCGTCCTTGAAGTTGGGGCCGTAGTCGACCACGTTGTCCTTGTTCTTGGCCCAATACTCGCCATGGGTGACGGGCAACCAGGCCGACAACATCGCATCGAGCTTGCCGGTTGCCACACCCTGCCACATGATGCCCGTGGCCACGGCCTGCAACTTCACGTCGTAGCCGAGCTTCTGCTTGATCACTTCTGCAGCCACGTTGGTGGTGGCCACGCTGTCGGCCCAACCATCCACGTAACCGATGCTTACTTCTTTGGCCATTGCCTGTGCAGCGCTCATGGCCATTACCAGGGCGGTGCCCACACCCAGTAAACGTCGCATTCTTTTTATCGCAGCCATCAAAGCATCCCCTCGTCAGGTCTAGGAGATTCCATCATCTGCCTGCAACACCGGGCGACCTGATCCAGCTGCGACCTGTACCCGCCCCATATGCGACAGCACTGTGCCATTAGCGCCATCGGCTCACGCCGGCCTGCGCGATCCTTGCATGCCAAAGCGTTGGCGCCGGGCTACTATCTACCCTTTTGCGCCTGACGATGGACCGCCCGATGCCCAGCTCTGCCCGCCTGCTGTTGCCGTTGTACCTGCTTGCCTGCCTGTTGGCCCTGCTGGGGCTTGCAGGGCTCTGGTACGGGCTTGGCAAGCCGGTGCACCTGCCGGATGCGGCCAGCCCGACGCACAAGTTGCAGTGCGCGTCCTACACGCCGTTCGACAAGGACCAGTCGCCCTACGACCAGCCGTTTCGCCTGCGCCCGGCACGCATGGACGCCGACCTTGCGTTGCTGGCTGAGCGATTCCAGTGCATCCGCACCTATTCCATGACCGGTCTTGAGGCAATCCCCGCGCTGGCGCGCAAGCATGGCCTGAAAGTGATGCTGGGTGCCTGGGTCAACGCCCACCCGGCCGATACCGACAGGGAAATCGACCTGCTGATTGCCGCCGCCAACGCCAACCCGGATGTGGTCAGCGCGGTGATCGTCGGCAACGAAACCTTGCTGCGCAAAGAGGTGACCGGCGCACACCTGGCCACGCTGATCGCCCGTGTGAAGCGCCAGGTGAAGGTGCCGGTGACCTACGCGGATGTATGGGAGTTCTGGCTGCAGCACCCGCAGGTAGCGCCGCAGGTGGACTTCTTGACTATCCACCTCTTGCCCTACTGGGAAGACGACCCACGCGGTATCGACGAAGCCTTGGCCCATGTGGCCGATGTGCGCAGGGTGTTCGGCACACGCTTCGCCCCCAAAGACATCCTGATCGGCGAAACCGGCTGGCCCAGCGAAGGGCGCCAGCGGGAGACCGCAGTGCCCAGCCGGGTCAACGAGGCGCGTTTCATTCGCGGCTTTGTGGCCATGGCTGAGAGCAACGGCTGGCGCTACAACCTGATCGAAGCATTCGACCAACCCTGGAAACGTGCCAACGAGGGGGCCGTCGGCGGTTACTGGGGGCTTTACGATGCCGACCGTCAGGACAAGGGCGTGCTGGAGGGGCCGGTGAGCAACCTGCATTACTGGCCGCAGTGGTTGCTGGCCTGCGCATTGTTGATGCTGGCCATGCTGTTACTTGCCGGGCGCCCCGCAACGGTTCAGGCAGCCTTGCTGCTGCCATTGCTGGCGGCGATTGGCGCCGGATGCCTGGGGTTGTGGGGTGAGCTGATGCGCACCCATGCGCGCTTTGCCGGGGAGTGGGTATGGGCGGTGGCGCTGGCCGGGTTGAACCTGCTGGTGCTGGCCCACGTGTTGCTGGCCCTGGCGCAGCGGGCCGGCTGGCGCGAGCGGTTGTTCGCCTGGCTACAGGCACGGGCAGGCTGGCTGTTGCTGGCGGCGGGCTTTGCCGCAGCGGTGAGCATGTTGGCGATGGTGTTCGACCCACGCTATCGCAGCTTCCCCAGTGCGGCGCTGGCGTTGCCGGCGCTGGTCTATGTGCTGTGGCCGGTACGGGCACGGCGTGCCGAGGTGGCGCTGCTGGCGTTCATTGTTGGGGCCGGGGTGGCGCCGCAGTTGTTCGTGGAAGGGCTGGAAAACCAGCAGGCTTGGGGCTGGGCGGTGGTGAGTGTGCTAATGACAGCGGCTTTGTGGCGGAGCTTGCGGCTGCGTTCGGCTTGATTGCTATGGTGGGGCGGAAATCGAGCGCCGCCCACGCGGCGCATCGCGAGCTGCGCTCGCTCCTACGTTTATTTCGGGCCAATTATTCCTGTGGGATTTGAGCGCGTACGCCTTGGCGCAAGGCGCAATATCGCGTCGTACAAACCAGGCAGTCGCGCGCGCCTGTCACAGGCATCACTGGCCCGAAATAAACGTAGGAGCGAGCGCAGCTCGCGATGCGCCGCGTGGGGGGCGCTCGATTTCCGCCCCACCGCAGTACCCAAGGCATGCACCTTTGAGCCCCACTGCAATTACCGAACCAACCGCAACCCCGCCAGCACCAGCGCAAACACCGCAATGCTGGCGGTATACAGCACAAGCGCTGGTACCGCGAAGAGCAGGGCCAACACCGCCAGCCACCAGCCGGTGCGGCGGGTCACCACCTGCGCCAACAACGCAAGGCCCAGCCCGGACCAGGCCATCACCTGATGGTGAATGCCCAATCCCAGCAACGACCGCACCTCACACTGCCAGTACGCCGCAGGTGTCGTACACAACCCCACCCACTGCCCGTCCTCCATCAAGCCGTAACGCACGCCATAACTGGCCGCAAGCCACAACCCCAGAAACAGCACAAGCAGCGCAGCCGGCAGCGTACGAGACATCCCGTTCTCCAATAGCGGTAATCGAAAGCATCCATGATCGCTTATGCCCCGATGTAAGGCAAAATCACAACCCTGCAGCTATGTTGCAGATAACCGGCACACCAAAGGCCACCGCGCCAGGCAACTTTGCCTGCGTTGATGTGGTCCTAGCCTGCACACCGCTCGACCTTGCGTTCTTTTGGGGGACTACATGCTTCGATCTTTGCGCCTCGCTGCCCTGCTCGGCAGCCTGCTCATGGCTGTGGCCGCTTCGGCGCGGGACATCGACGCCGCGAGTTATGGCTACCCCTTGACCAACCCGTTCGAGGCCACCATCGCCACCACGCCGCCGGACCAGCGCCCGACCCTGCCCAGCGACGACGAAATCACACAGTCCGACTACAGCCTCAACCTGCGCCCGGAGCGTGAGTTCACCCTGCCCGACAACTTCTGGGCAGTGAAAAAACTCAAGTACCGCCTGGCCCGCCAGGACCGCGAGGCGCCGCTGATCTTCATCATTGCGGGTACCGGCGCACCGTACTCCAGCAGCATCAACGAATACCTGAAAAAGCTGTTCTATCAGGCCGGTTTCCACGTAGTGCAATTGTCGTCGCCCACCAGCTACGACTTCATGAGCGCCGCTTCGCGCTTTGCCACCCCCGGTGTCAGCAAGGATGACGCCGAAGACATGTACCGGGTGATGCAGGCCGTGCGCGCCCAGCACCCGCGCCTGCCAGTCAGTGACTTCTACCTCACCGGCTACAGCCTGGGTGCGCTGGATGCGGCCTTCGTCAGCCACCTGGACGAAACCCGCCGCAGCTTCAACTTCAAGCGCGTGCTGCTGCTGAACCCGCCAGTCAACCTGTACACCTCGATCAACAACCTGGACAAGCTGGTGCAAACCCAGGTCAAGGGCATCGACCGCAGCACCACCTTCTACGAGCTGATGTTGCAAAAGCTCACGCGCTACTTCCAGGACAAGGGCTACATCGACCTCAATGACGCCCTGCTGTACGACTTCCAGCAGTCGCGCCAGCACTTGTCCAACGAACAGATGGCCATGCTGATCGGCACCTCGTTCCGCTTCTCGGCGGCCGACATTGCCTTTACCTCCGACCTGATCAACCGCCGTGGCCTGATCATTCCGCCGAAGTTTCCGATCACCGAGGGCAGTAGCCTCACGCCGTTCTTCAAACGTGCCCTGCAGTGCGACTTCGACTGCTACATGACCGAGCAGGTGATCCCCATGTGGCGCGCCCGCACCGACGGCAACAGCATCCTGCAACTGGTCAACCAGGTAAGCCTGTATGCCCTGGAAGACTACCTGCGCAGCAGCGACAAGATTGCCGTGATGCACAACGCTGACGACGTCATCCTTGGCCCCGGCGATATCGGCTTCCTGCGCAAGGTGTTTGGTGACCGGCTGACCCTCTACCCCCATGGCGGCCATTGCGGCAACCTCAACTACCGCGTCAACAGTGACGCCATGCTGGAGTTCTTCCGTGGTTAACAAACTCCTCTTTGCCACTGCCCTGCTGGCTGCCGGCCACGCGCTGGCCGCCGAAACCGCCCCACGGGCCAGCGTGGTCGAAGCCGACCCTCAGGTGACTGCCGCACCACTGGCGCCCGAAGCAGACGGCTTTCTCGACCCGCTGCGCGAGTTGAAATTCAACCCCGGGCTGGACCAGCGCGAGTTCGAGCGCTCTACCCTGGAGGCGCTGAACGTGTACGACCCGCTGGAGTCGATCAACCGGCGCATCTACCACTTTAACTACCGGCTGGACCAATGGGTGCTGCTGCCGCTGGTGAGTGGCTACCAGTACGTCACCCCGCGCTTCGTGCGTACCGGGGTAAGCAATTTCTTCAACAACATCGGCGATGTGCCGAACCTGTTCAACAGCGTGCTGCAGCTGAAAGCCAAGCGCTCGGCGGAGATCACGGCGCGGCTGATGTTCAACACCATCATTGGTGTGGGTGGGCTATGGGACCCGGCCACCAGCATGGGCCTGCCGCGTCAGAGCGAAGACTTTGGCCAGACCCTGGGCTTCTACGGCGTGCCGGACGGGCCGTACCTGATGCTGCCGGTGCTGGGGCCATCGAACCTGCGCGATACCACCGGGGTGGTGGTGGACTATGCGGGCGAGCAGGCCATCAACTACCTAAATGTGGCCGAAGCCAGCACCGACCATCCGGAAATCTTTGCCTTGCAGGTGGTGGACAAGCGCTACACCACCAAATTCCGCTATGGGCAGCTGAACTCGCCGTTCGAGTACGAGAAGGTGCGGTACGTGTATACCCAAGCGCGCAAGTTGCAGATAGCCGAGTAAGCAGGCCCGGCCTGTTCGCGGGCAAGCCCGCTCCCACAGGGACTGCACAATGCCTGAAGGTTGTGCGGTTCCTGTGGGAGCGGGCTTGCCCGCGAAAGGGCCAGAACAGGCAACATCAAATCCCCAGGAACTGACACAACTCCCGCTTCTTCGCCAAAGCATCCCGCCGCCCCAGCTCGATCAGCTCACTGCAATAGCTCGCCTCGAACAGCAAATAGCTCAACACCCCGGCCCCGCTGGTCCGCGTCGCCCCCGGCCCACGCAGGAACAAGCGCAACGCCGCCGGCAGCTCACGCCGGTGCCGTGCGGCAATCTCGTCCAGCGGCTGGCTGGGCGCCACCACCAGTACGTCGATCGGCGCCAGCCCCAGGCGACGGGCATCCAGATGTGCCGGTAGCAACCGGCTCAAATGATTGAGCCGCTGCAGCAATTCGATATCGTCTTCCAGGCTGTCAATGAACGTGCTGTTGAGCATGTGCCCACCAATCTGTGCCAGGCTCGGCTGCTGCCCGCTGAACACCCGCTGGGTCGGCAACGGCGGCGCTGGCCGCTGCGGGTTGCCACTGACCCCGACCACCAGCACCCGGCTGGCGCCCAGGTGCAAGGCCGGGCTGATGGGCGCCGACTGGCGGACTGCACCGTCGCCGTAATACTCGTCGCCCAGTTGCACCGGGGCAAACAGCAGCGGAATGGCCGCACTGGCCAGCAGGTGGTCGATGGTCAGCGGCGTGGGTACGCCAATGCGGCGGTGACGCAGCCAGGCCTCGATGCTGCCACGGCCCTGGTAGAAGGTGACCGCCTGACCAGACTCGTAGCCAAAGGCCGTGATTGCCACGGCGCGCAACTGCTCGGCGGCCAGGGAATGGCCGATGCCGTCCAGGTTCAGGTGTGCCTCCAGCAAGCCTCGCAAGGGACTGCTGTCCAGCAGCGCCACGGGTGCCGGGCCACCAATGCCTAACAGGTTGTGGCCAACGAAGCGACTGGCCTGGCGCACCACCCCGGGCCAGTCGCTGCGGATGACCAGGTGGCTGCGAAAGTTCTGCCAGAAGGTGGTAAGCCGTTGCACGGCGTCGTTGAAATGAGTGGCACCGCTGGCCAGGGTCACGGCATTGATGGCACCGGCAGAGGTGCCGACGATGACCGGAAAGGGGTTGTGCGCGCCGGCCGGCAGCAGCTCGGCGATGCCGGCCAGTACGCCGACCTGATAGGCCGCGCGGGCGCCGCCGCCAGAAAGGATAAGACCGGTTACCGGAGGTGGGGCCATGGCATCCTTCCTGGTTCAGCTGCTTTCAGCGCTTTTTCTTGTCATAGAGCCGCGGCGCACCCTCAGGCCGCGACTTGAACCGGCGGTGCGCCCACAAGTATTGCTCAGGGCACTCGCGCAGCACACTTTCAACCCACTGGTTGATGCGCAGGCAATCAACCTCTTCACTCTCCCCAGGGAAGTCTTGCAGCGGCGGGTGGATCACCAGACGATAGCCGCTGCCATCCTCCAGGCGCTTCTGGGTGAACGGAATCACCTGCGCCTTGCCCAGCCGGGCAAACTTGGTAGTGGCAGTTACCGTCGCAGCCGGGATACCGAACAGCGGCACGAAAATGCTCTGCTTGGCGCCGTAGTCCTGGTCCGGTGCGTACCAGATCGCACGGCCCGAACGCAGCAGCTTGAGCATGCCGCGCACGTCCTCACGCTCCACCGCCAGCGAGTCGAGGTTATGCCGCTCACGCCCACTGCGCTGGATGAAGTCGAACAACGCATTGCCATGCTCGCGGTACATACCGTCGATGGTGTGCTGCTGGCCCAGCAGCGCCGCGCCGATTTCCAGCGTGGTGAAATGCACCGCCATCAGGATGGCGCCCTGCCCCGCCTGCTGGGCGGCCTGCAGATGCTCCAGCCCTTCGACATGGGCCAGGCGCGCCAGCCTGGCCTTGGGCCACCACCAGCTCATGGCCATTTCGAAGAAGGCGATACCGGTGGACGCAAAATTGGCCTTGAGCAAACGCTGCCGTTCGTCGACCGACAGCTCCGGGAAACACAGCTCCAGGTTGCGTGCGGCAATGCGCCGACGCTCACCGGCAAAGTGATACATCACGGCACCCAACCCGGCACCGATTTTCAACAGCACCCGGTACGGCAACTGGACCACCAGCCACAGCAGGCCCAGGCCCAGCCACAGGCCCCAGAACTTGGGATGAAGGTAATAGGGACGAAAACGCGGGCGTTCCATTGAAGCATCCGGAAAGACAAAGGCCGCGCATTCTACAACGGATCAGTGCATGTTGCGGGCAACCGGTGTTCTCGTTATAAGTCAGGGCACTTTTTTCGCAACAAGCCGTCTATGCAGACCATGAGCCCAAACCACACACCCGACACCGCCTCCGTGTTCCAGCTCAAGGGCAGCATGCTCGCCATTACCGTACTGGAACTGGCGCGCAATGACCTTGAAGCCCTCGACCGCCAGCTGGCGGCCAAAGTCGCCCAGGCACCGAACTTCTTCAGCAACACGCCGCTGGTGCTGGCGCTGGACAAACTGCCAGCCGACGAAGGGGCAATCGACCTGCCCGGCTTGATGCGGATCTGCCGCCACCACGGCCTGCGTACCCTGGCCATCCGCGCCAACCGCATCGAGGACATCGCTGCCGCCATCGCCATCGACCTGCCGGTACTGCCGCCTTCCGGCGCCCGCGAGCGGCCACTGGAGCCCGAGCCCGAGGTGGTCAGAAAGCCCGAGCCGGCCCCGGCCCCACCACCGGCACCGGAACCCGAAGTGCGCCCGACCCGCATCATCACCTCGCCGGTACGCGGCGGCCAGCAGATCTACGCCCAAGGTGGCGACCTGATCGTTACCGCTTCGGTCAGCCCGGGTGCGGAACTTCTGGCCGATGGCAACATCCATGTGTACGGCGCCATGCGCGGCCGCGCCTTGGCCGGCATCAAAGGTAACACCAAGGCGCGTATTTTCTGCCAGCAGATGACCGCCGAAATGGTCTCGATCGCCGGCCAGTACAAGGTCTGCGAAGACCTGCGCCGCGACCCGCTGTGGGGCACCGGCGTGCAAGTCAGCCTGTCTGGTGACGTGTTGAACATCACCCGTCTTTAACGGATACTTGCCAGCATTTTTAGAGCAACTTTTTTACCGTTGCCGTTATTTAAGCTATTTCAGTTATTTGCAGGGACCCGTGTCCCGACTATTTTAGGGGTGAAACACCTTGGCCAAGATTCTCGTGGTTACTTCCGGCAAGGGGGGTGTGGGCAAGACCACCACCAGCGCCGCCATTGGTACCGGCCTCGCACTGCGTGGCCACAAGACCGTCATCGTCGACTTCGACGTGGGCCTGCGTAACCTCGACCTGATCATGGGCTGCGAACGCCGCGTGGTGTACGACTTCGTCAACGTGGTCAACGGCGAAGCCAACCTGCAACAGGCCCTGATCAAGGACAAGCGCCTCGAGAACCTGTACGTGCTGGCCGCCAGCCAGACCCGTGACAAGGACGCGCTGACCCAGGAAGGCGTTGAAAAGGTGCTGATGGAGCTGAAGAAAGACTTCGACTTCGTCATCTGCGACTCGCCAGCCGGTATCGAGAAAGGCGCGCACCTGGCCATGTACTTCGCCGACGAAGCCATCGTGGTCACCAACCCGGAAGTGTCCTCGGTACGTGACTCCGACCGCATGCTGGGCATCCTGTCGAGCAAGTCGCGCCGCTCCGAAAACGGCGAAGAGCCAATCAAGGAACACCTGCTGATCACCCGCTACCACCCCGAGCGCGTGGAAAAGGGCGAAATGCTGAGCATCGCCGACGTCGAAGAAATCCTGGCGATCAAGCTCAAGGGCGTGATTCCCGAGTCCCAGGCCGTGCTGAAGGCTTCCAACCAGGGTATCCCGGTCATCCTCGACGACCAGAGCGATGCCGGCCAGGCCTACAGCGACACCGTCGACCGTCTGCTGGGCAAAGAGAAGCCCCTGCGGTTCATCGAAGTGCCGAAGCAAGGATTCTTCGCGCGCCTGTTTGGAGGCAAGTAAACCATGAACCTTTTTGACTTCTTTCGTGGCAGACAGAAACAGACCAGCGCGTCGGTAGCGAAAGAGCGTCTACAGATCATCGTGGCGCACGAGCGCGGCCAACGCAGCGAACCGGACTACCTGCCGGCGCTGCAGAAAGAACTGCTGGAAGTCATCCGCAAGTATGTGAACATCGGCAACGATGATGTGCATATCGAGCTGGAAAACCAGGGCAGCTGCTCGATTCTGGAGCTGAACATTACCCTGCCGGATCGCTGATCCGCGCTACCGGGAATTTGGGGCTGCTGTGCAGCCCATCGCGACACAAGGCCGCTCCTACAAGGGAATGCACTCCCCTGTAGGAGCGGCCTTGTGTCGCGATGGGACGCAAAGCGGCCCCAATAGCTTTCCCCGATTTAACAGAGACCACGCAATGCCGCTGTCGAACATCCAGATCCTGCACGAAGACGCCGCCATCCTCGTGATCAACAAGCCGACCCTGCTGCTGTCGGTGCCCGGCCGCGCCGAAGACAACAAGGACTGCCTGATCACCCGCCTGCAGCAAAACGGCTACCCTGATGCGCTGATCGTGCACCGCCTGGACTGGGAAACCTCCGGCATCATCCTGCTGGCCCGCGATGCCGACAGCCACCGCGAGCTGTCTCGCCAGTTTCACGACCGCGAAACCGAAAAGGCCTACACCGCGTTGTGCTGGGGCCAACCGGCGCTGGACAGTGGCAGCATCGACCTGCCACTGCGCTACGACCCGCCAACCAAGCCACGGCATGTGGTGGACCACGAACAGGGCAAGCACGCACTGACCTTCTGGCGCATCGTCGAGCGCTGTGGCGATTACTGCCGGGTGGAACTGACGCCGATTACCGGGCGTTCTCACCAGTTGCGTGTGCACATGCTGTCGATCGGGCATCCGCTGCTGGGTGACCGGCTGTATGCCAACCCTGAGGCGCTGGCTGCGCATGAGCGGCTGTGCCTGCATGCATCCATGCTGAGCTTTACCCACCCGGTGTCGGGGGAGCGGTTGAAGTTCGAGTGCCCAGCGCCCTTCTGAATGTGTACTGCCTTTACAGGCCTCTTCGCGGCTTTAGCCGCGAAGAGGCAGACACAATTTGTCGACTTAATACGCTAAACTCGCGCCACTGCTGTCTGGAGTGAGCTATGCGCGACGCACTGAATTCTGGCCTTATCGACTTCCTCAAGGCCTCCCCCACGCCCTTCCACGCCACCGCCAGCCTGGCCCAGCGCCTGGAAGCGGCCGGCTACCAGCGCCTGGACGAGCGCGACAGCTGGGCCACCGTGCCCGGCGGCCGCTATTACGTCACCCGTAACGACTCCTCAATCATCGCCATCAAGCTGGGCAAGCAAGCCCCCCTGCTGAACGGCATCCGCATGGTCGGCGCCCACACCGACAGCCCGTGCCTGCGGGTGAAACCGCAGCCCGAGCTGCAGCGCCAGGGCTTTCTGCAACTGGGTGTCGAGGTGTATGGCGGTGCCCTGCTGGCGCCGTGGTTCGACCGCGACCTGTCGCTGGCCGGGCGCGTTACCTACCGCCGTGACGGCAAGGTTGAAAGCCAGCTGATCGACTTCAAGCTGCCGATCGCGATCATCCCCAACCTGGCCATTCACCTGAACCGCACCGCCAATGAAGGCTGGGCGATCAACCCGCAGAACGAGCTACCGCCCATCCTCGCCCAGGTGGCCGGAGACGAGCGCATCGACTTCCGCGCCCTGCTCACCGAGCAACTGGCCCGCGAGCACGAGCTGATCGCCGACGTGGTGCTGGATTACGAGCTGAGCTTCTACGACACCCAGGATGCCGCACTGGTCGGCCTGAACGGCGACTTCATCGCCGGCGCCCGCCTGGACAACCTGCTGTCGTGCTACGCCGGCCTGCAAGCCTTACTGGCCGCCGACAGTGATGAAACCTGCGTGCTGGTGTGCAACGACCACGAAGAAGTCGGCAGCTGCTCAGCCTGCGGCGCCGATGGCCCGATGCTGGAGCAGACCCTGCAGCGCCTGCTGCCGGATGGCGACGCCTACGTGCGCACCATTCAGCGCTCGCTGATGGTGTCGGCGGACAACGCCCACGGCGTGCACCCCAACTACGCCGACAAGCACGACGGCAACCACGGGCCCAAGCTGAACGCCGGGCCGGTGATCAAGGTGAACAACAACCAGCGCTACGCCACCAACAGCGAAACCGCCGGGTTCTTCCGCCACCTGTGCATGGCCGAAGAAGTGCCGGTGCAGAGCTTTGTGGTGCGCAGCGACATGGGCTGTGGTTCGACCATCGGGCCGATTACCGCCAGCCACCTGGGGGTGCGCACGGTGGACATCGGGCTGCCGACCTTTGCCATGCATTCGATTCGTGAACTGTGCGGCAGCCATGACCTGGCGCACCTGGTGAAGGTGTTGACCGCCTTCTACCGTAGCCGCGAGTTGCCTTGATGTAGGCAGGTCCGGCCCTATCGCGGTTTTATCCGCAAAGGGCCGGACCTGCTCAAGGTCAATCCCGCCTCGCTTGCCACCCGCTATGCTTGATACATGGCCCCACTGCAAAAGGATTGCTGTCCATGTCCCCGTTCCTGTCCCTGTTCGTGCCGGTGTTCCTGTTTCTGATGCTGCTGACCATCGGCTTCAGCATGCGCGAACGCAATATCGGGGTACTGATGATGTGGATCGGCACCTTGGGTATCTTCGGCCTCACCTGCTGGAAGATCCTTGAGAAACTGCCGTCATAAACCTCTACACTCGGTCAATCGTTTGACCTGAGGTAGATTTGCCAGTGCCTGCCCTCCTGCGTTACCTGTTCCTGCTGCTGTTGCTGTTCATCACCCCGGTAAAGGCGGCGGGCCTGCCTGGCCTGCTGGGTGGCAGTGCGCCTGCGCAACCGGAGGCCACCGAGCCGCTGGGCAAGTCGCTGGACGAGGTGATCAAGAACCTCGAAAACGATCAACAGCGGGCCAAGCTGCTGGCCGACCTGAAAAAGCTGCGCGACGCGACCAAGCAGTCGCAACCCAGCGTCGAACAGGGCGTGCTCGGGCTGATCGGCGGTGCCCTGCATGACTTCGAAAAACAGTTCAGCGGCGACGCCAGCCCGTTCCATCGCTGGGCGGCGGAAATCGAACAGGCCCAGGCGGAACTGACCGAACTGATGGTGCCGGTGCACCAGTGGCCAGCCATCCTGTTCGGCTTTGCCGCTGTCATTGCCGTGTGGAGTGTGCTGGCCTACGCCTTCAACTGGGTCGGGCACCGGATACGCCTGCGCTTTGGCCTGAGCGAAGAACTACCGCAACACCCGCGCACCTGGGACCTGGTGCGCTTTGCCTTGCGCAAGCTCGGCCCATGGCTGGTGGCGCTGGTATTCACCGTTTACCTGAGTTTCGTGCTGCCGCCGTCGCTGGGCAAATCGCTGGCCATGGTGCTGGCCTACGCGCTGGTCGTGGGCACTTGCTTCTCGGCCATCTGCGTCATCGCCTTCTCGCTGCTGGACGGCCCGCACCGCCACCGCGCCCTGCACATCCTGCGGCGCCAGGCGTTCCGCCCGTTGTGGCTGATCGGCAGCTTCGCTGCGTTCGGCGAGGCCATGAGCGACCCGCGCATGCTGGTTGCACTGGGTACCCACCTGGCCCATGCCCTGGCCACCCTGGCCAACGTCATCGCCGCACTGTGCACCGGGCTGTTCATCCTGCGCTTTCGCCGCCCCATCGCCCACCTGATCCGCAACCAGCCGCTGTCGCGGCGCCTGACCCGGCGCACCCTGAGCGACACCATCGAGATTCTCGGCAGCTTCTGGTTCATTCCGGCACTGATTCTGGTGGCCATTTCGCTGTTCGCCACCTTCATCTCGGCGGGCGACACCAGCACCGCCCTGCGCCAGTCACTGATGTGCACGGTGCTGGTGGTGGTGTGCATGGTGCTGAACGGACTGGTACGCCGCCATGCGGCCAACCCCAAACGCGCCAACAAGCGCCAGGCCGTGTATGCCGAGCGCCTGCGCAACTTTGGCTACCTGCTGGTGCACCTGTTCATCTGGCTGGTATTCATCGAGCTGGGCCTGCGTGTGTGGGGCCTGTCGATGATCAGCTTCGCAGAGGGCGACGGCCACGACATCAGCCTGCGCCTGCTGGGCCTTGCCGGCACACTGATCGTCGCCTGGCTGGTGTGGATCCTTGCCGACACCGCCGTGCACCATGCCTTGGTGCGCTCGCGTCGGGGCCTGGCCAACGCCCGTGCGCAAACCATGATGCCGTTGATCCGCAACGTGATGTTCGTGGTCATCTTCATCATCGCGGTGATCGTTGCCCTGGCCAACATGGGCATGAACGTCACCCCGCTGCTGGCCGGTGCCGGTGTGATCGGCCTGGCCATCGGCTTTGGCGCACAGTCACTGGTGGCGGACCTGATCACCGGGCTGTTCATCATCATCGAGGACTCGCTGGCCATCGACGACTACGTGGACGTGGGCGGCCACCTGGGCACGGTGGAGGGGCTGACCATTCGTACCGTGCGCCTGCGGGACATTGACGGCATCGTGCATACCATCCCCTTCAGCGAGATCAAGAGCATCAAGAACTACTCGCGGGAGTTTGGCTATGCGATTTTCCGCGTGGCGATTCCGCACAACATGAACATCGACCAGGCGATCACGCTGATTCGCGAAGTGGGGCAAAAGCTGCGCAATGACCCGCTGATGCGCCGCAACATCTGGTCGCCACTGGAACTGCAAGGGGTGGAGAGTTTCGAGTCGGGGTCGGCAATTTTGCGGGCGCGGTTCAAGACGGCGCCGATCAAGCAGTGGGAAGTGTCGCGGGCCTTCAACCTGGCGCTGAAGCGGCAGCTGGATGAGGCAGGGCTGGACTTGGCGACACCACGGTTGTCGGTGCAGGTGGTGACTGCGGGTGGTGGTGGAATGGCGCAATCCGGCGCCTCCAGCTAGGCCCTAACCCGCCACGGCACGAATACGAATGGCATCATGCCGCCAATACTCCAGGTCACAGTCGATCAGGTGCCCATGCTGATCACTGTTGACCCGCGTGATGTGCAGCCCCGGGCTGCCCGTCGACACCTTCAGCGCCCCCGCCGCCTCTACCGGCAACGCCGTCGGCAGGATCTCGAAGCACACCTGCCCGTACCGGATGCCATACACCCGCCCATATATCTCGGTAAGCGATTGCGCCAGCTCCTGTTCGAGAATCCCCGGAAAGTACCGGGGGTTCAGGTAATGCTCGGCATACAGCACCGCCCGCCCATCAATCCGCCGTAACCGGCAGATACGCACCACACTGGACAAGGCCGGCAGCTGCAAGCGTGCGCAGATGGCCGCCGAGGCTGGCTGCAAGCGCGCCGACAGCAGCTCGGTACTGGCCACCCGCCCTTGGTCGCGCACCATGGCATGGAAGTGACTGCGCTCGATCAGGTCGTAGGTCAGCCGCTCGGGTGCAACGAACCAGCCGCGGCGTTCTTCACGGTAGATCAGGCCTTGGGCCTCCAGCTGCGCCAGCGCCTCACGCAGGGTGATGCGCGTCGTGTCGAACACCTCACTGAGTTTGCGCTCGGCCGGCAGCTTGCCCCCCGGGGCCAGCAGGCCGTGCTCGATCTGCTCCTGCAGGGCATGGCAGATGGCTGTTACCGCACGCGGTGGCATCGACTGCATCAAAGGTTACCTATCTGGACTAGTCCAGCCCCAGAACAGGGCACTTGGAGAATAGTGCAAGCCTAGGCAGGGCTGATGAACATCCCGTGACAACGCTGCAACCATACTGTTGCCAGAATCGGGCCAGCCCAGAAAAACCGGGGCTGTGGCATGGTCTACGCTGTACTGCCAAGGGCTCGACGCTACCTGTACAGGCCCTCCCCTACATCAAACTGTCACGCAAGCGGCCTACCTTGGCTCAAGGTTTGCTGACCTAGACCAAAGGTTCCAGGCAACGGCTTCACTCATAACAACGATCGTAAAAAGGCACCCACCCAAGGAGCTACGGATGAAAAAGTTGTTCATGGCGTCACTGCTCGGTTCGGCCATCGCGTTCTGCACCTCGGCCATGGCCGCGGACCTAAAGGCCCTGGAAGACGCCGCCCGCAAGGAAGGCACCGTCAACAGCGTGGGCATGCCCGATGCCTGGGCCAACTGGAAAGGCACCTGGGAAGACCTGGCCAGCAAGTACGGCCTCAAGCACAGTGACACCGACATGAGCTCGGCGCAGGAAATCGCCAAGTTCGAAGCCGAGAAGGACAACGCCAGCGCCGACATCGGCGACGTGGGCGCCGCCTTCGGCCCCATCGCCGTGACCAAGGGCGTCAGCCAGCCGTACAAGCCCAGCACCTGGGACCAGGTACCGGAGTGGGCCAAGGACAAGGACGGGCACTGGGCGCTGGCCTATACCGGCACCATTGCGTTCATCATCAACAAGGACCTGGTGAAGGAAGGCGAACGCCCGACCTCCTGGCATGACCTGGAAAAAGGCAAGTACAAGGTCGCCATCGGTGACGTCGGCACCGCCGCACAAGCCGCCAACGGTGTACTGGCGGCGGCCATTGCCTACAAGGGCGACGAAACCAACGTGGCGCCGGGCCTGCAGCTGTTCACCAAACTGGCCCAGCAGAAGCGCCTGTCGCTGGCCAACCCGACCATCCAGACCATCGAGAAAGGCGAGGTCGAGGTCGGCGTGGTGTGGGACTTCAACGGCCTGAGCTACCGCGAGCAGATCGACCCCAAGCGTTTCGAAGTGCTGATCCCGTCGGACGGCACGGTGATCTCCGGCTATACCACCATCATCAACAAATACGCCAAGCACCCCAATGCGGCCAAGCTGACGCGTGAATACATCTTCAGCGATGCCGGGCAGATAAACCTGGCCAAGGGGCATGCCCGGCCGATCCGTGCCGAACACCTGACGCTGCCGGCGGATGTGCAGGCCAAGTTGCTGCCAAACGAGCAGTACAAGGCCGCGCAACCGATCAAGAATGCCGAAGCCTGGGAAGCCACCTCGAAGAAACTGCCGCAGATGTGGCAAGAGCAAGTGATCATCGAGATGGAGTGAGGGCTCATTTCTGTAGTGTCTGATCCGGCCCTTTCGCTGGCATGCCCGCTCCCACAGGTACAGCACAGGTCCTGAGCCTAGTGCAGTACTTGTGGGAGCGGGTTTACCCGCGAAGAAGCCAACGCGGTTTACGACTGGAGCAATCATGCAACACAACGTCATCCTGGTCCTGCTGGACGGTCTCAACTACCAGGTCGCCCACCACGCCATGGGCCACCTGCACGCCTACGTCGAGGCCGACCGCGCCGCGCTGTACCGCGTGGAATGCGAACTGCCGTCGCTGTCGCGGCCGCTGTACGAGTGCATCCTCACCGGCGTGCCCCCCATCGACAGCGGCATCGTGCACAACAACGTCAACCGCCTGTCCAACCAGCGCAGTGTGTTCCACTACGCCCGCGAGGCCAACCTGGGCACCGCAGCAGCGGCCTATCACTGGATGAGCGAGCTGTATAACCGCTCACCCTTCGACCCGCAGCGCGACCGCCACACCCACGCGCCGAAGCTGCCGATCCAGCATGGGTTGTTCTACTGGGACGACCGCTACCCCGATTCGCACCTGCTGGCCGACGGTGAGTACCTGCGCCGCCGCCACGCACCCAACTTCCTGTTGGTGCACCCGATGAGCATCGACGACGTCGGCCACCGCCACGGCCTGGACAGCAGCCAGTACCGCAACGCCGCACGCAGCGCCGACATCCTGCTGGCCGACTACCTGCCAGGCTGGCTGGAAGAGGGTTACCAGGTGCTGGTCACCGCCGATCACGGTATGAACAACG
This sequence comes from Pseudomonas sp. NBRC 111133, assembly GCF_001320605.1. Lineage (NCBI taxonomy): Bacteria > Pseudomonadati > Pseudomonadota > Gammaproteobacteria > Pseudomonadales > Pseudomonadaceae > Pseudomonas > Pseudomonas sp. NBRC 111133. Next base: position 60,184 of record NZ_BCBJ01000019.1, read on the forward strand.
ACCGCTCGCACAACGGGCTGCTGACCGAGGAGCGCGAAGTGCCGCTGTTCGTCTTCGGCGACGCCTTCAGCCTGGACCCGGCGGCCAAGCCGCTGCAGACCGAGCTGTGCGGGACCATCTGTGAACTGCTGGGTGCCGCGCACGACAAGACGGTGTGCCGGGAGTTGCTCAAGTGAACCGTGGCCGCTATCTGGCCCTGCTCTGCCTGCTGCCGTTCGCCGTGTTCTTCGTCATCTTCCAGGTCGCCCCGCTGGCCTGGGTGGCGATCAACAGCCTGCAATCGGAAGCCGGCTGGGGCGTCGAAAACTTCAGCAAGGTCTTCAGCTCGAAGTTCTACCTGCAAGCGCTGCAACGCAGCCTGGAAATCAGCTTCTGGTCGAGCCTGTTCGGCATCGTCATCGCCACCCTCGGCGCCTACTCGCTGCGCCAGGTGGACTCGAAACTGCGCGATTTCGTCAGCGCCTTCGCCAACATGACCAGTAACTTTGCCGGGGTGCCGCTGGCGTTCGCCTTCATCATCCTGCTCGGTTTCAACGGCGCGCTGACCCTGCTGCTGAAGCAGATCGGCCTGCTGGAAGACTTCAGTATCTACTCCAAAAGCGGGCTGATCCTGGTGTACACCTACTTCCAGATCCCGCTGGGTGTGTTGCTGCTGTACCCCGCCTTCGACGCCCTGCGTGAAGACTGGCGCGAGTCGGCCGCGCTGCTGGGCGCCAGCCACTGGCAGTTCTGGCGGCACATTGGTCTACCCGTACTCACTCCGGCACTGCTGGGCACCTTCGTCATCTTGCTGGCCAACGCGCTCGGTGCCTATGCCACCGTGTACGCGCTGACCACCGGCAATTTCAACGTACTGCCGATCCGCATCGCCGGCCTGGTGGCTGGCGACATCAGCCTCGACCCGAACCTGGCCAGCGCCCTTGCGATGGTGCTGGTGGGGCTGATGACGCTGGTCACGGTGGTGCACCAATGGCTGTTGAAGAGGAGCTACCATGCGCGCTGACGCCCGTTCCAGCGGCTGGTACCACCGCGCCGTGGTCTACCTGCTGTTCCTGATTCTGCTGCTGCCACTGGCCGGCACCCTGCTCTACTCGCTGGCCACCAGCTGGTCGGCCAGCCTGCTGCCCAGCGGCCTGACCCTGAAATGGTATGCGGCGCTGTGGAGCGAGCCACGCTTCCTGGCCGCTTTCGGCCAGTCGTTGCTGGTGTGCGTGGGCGCACTGCTGCTGTCGATAGTCCTGATTCTGCCGCTGCTGTTCGTGGTGCACTACCACTTCCCCAGGCTGGACGCGCTGATGAACATTCTCATCCTGCTGCCCTTCGCGGTGCCGCCAGTGGTGTCGTCGGTGGGGCTGTTGCAGCTGTACGGCAGCGGGCCGATGGCCATGGTCGGCACGCCGTGGATCCTGATCGGCTGCTACTTCACCATCGCCCTGCCGTTCATGTACCGGGCCATCACCAACAACCTGCAAGCCATCAACCTGCGCGACCTGATGGACGCTGCCCAATTGCTGGGCGCCAGCACCTGGCAGGCCGCGCTGCTGGTGGTGCTGCCGAACCTGCGCAAGGGCCTGATGGTGGCGTTGCTGCTGTCGTTTTCGTTCCTGTTTGGCGAGTTTGTGTTCGCCAACCTGCTGGTCGGCACCCGTTACGAAACCCTGCAGGTGTACCTGAACAACATGCGTAACAGCAGCGGCCACTTCAACAGTGCGCTGGTGATCTCCTACTTCGCCTTCGTGCTGGTACTGACCTGGATCGCCAACCGCCTGAACAAGGACAAGACCTGACATGAGCTTCGTCAGCGTACAGAAACTGCAAAAAAGCTACGCCGGCAGCCCGGTGTTCGAGAACATCGACTGCCACATCGAACGCGGCGAGTTCGTTACCCTGCTGGGCCCGTCCGGTTGCGGCAAGTCCACCCTGCTACGCTGCATCGCCGGGCTGACCCCGGTGGACAGCGGGCAGATCCTGCTGGACGGCCACGACATCGTGCCCGTGAGCCCGCAAAAGCGCGGCATCGGCATGGTGTTCCAGAGCTATGCGCTGTTCCCCAACATGACCGTGGAGCAGAACGTGGCCTTTGGCCTGCGCATGCAGAAGGTGAAGGCCGACGAAAGCCAGGTACGGGTGCGCGAGGCGCTGGACCTGGTGGAGCTGGGCAGCTTTGCCGGGCGTTACCCGCACCAGTTGTCTGGCGGCCAGTGCCAGCGCGTGGCCCTGGCCCGTTCGCTGGTCACCCGCCCTCGCCTGCTGCTGCTCGACGAGCCGCTGTCGGCACTGGATGCACGTATTCGCAAGCACCTGCGTGAGCAGATCCGGGCCATCCAGCGTGAGCTAGGGCTGACCACCATTTTCGTCACCCACGATCAGGAAGAAGCGCTGACGATGTCCGACCGCATCTTTCTGATGAACCAGGGGCGCATCGTCCAGAGCGGCGATGCCGAAACCCTCTATACCGCACCGGTGGACCTGTTTGCCGCCGGCTTCATCGGCAACTACAACCTGCTCGATGCCGACAGCGCCAGCCGCCTGCTGCAACGCCCAGTGGCCAGCCGCCTGGCGATCCGCCCGGAGTCGATCACACTGGGCATACACGGCGAACTGGACGCCCAGGTAAGCAGCCACAGCTTGCTGGGCAACGTGATCCGCTACCGCGTGCAAGTGCGCGACGTGGAGCTGGTGGTCGACGTGCTCAACCGCTCGCCGGCCGACCTGCACGCGGACGGAAAACGGGTAAGCTTGTCGATCGACCCCACGGCGCTGCGGGAAGTGGCCTAAGGAGATTCAGCACAATGGCACTGGCAATTTTCGATCTGGACGAAACCTTGATCCACGGCGACTGCGCTTCGCTGTGGAGCGAACAGATGGCCCGGCTGGGCTGGGTCGACGGCAAGGAATTTCTGCGCCGCGACCATGAGCTGATGGAGGCCTACGGCAAGGGCCACCTGCAGATGGAGGACTACATGGCCTTCAGTCTGGAGCCGATGGCCGGGCGAACCCTGGAAGAAGTCGAGCACCTGGTTGAGCCGTGGGTTGAAGAGGTGATCGAGCCGATCATCTACGGCGACGCCTGCCGCTGCATTGCCGAACACCGCAAGCGCGGGGACCGCATCCTGATCATTTCCGCTTCGGGTACGCACCTGGTTGGGCCGATTGCGGCTCGCCTGGGGGTGGACGAATACCTGGCGATCGAGCTGGAGGCGGTGAACGGAGTGTATACCGGCAAGACCCACGGGGTGCTGACGTATCGTGAAGGCAAGATTACGCGGCTGCTGGAGTGGCTGGATCAGGAACAAGAAAATCTGGAGGGGGCGAGTTTCTATTCCGACTCACGGAATGATTTGCCGTTGTTGTTGAAGGTGGACCATCCGCATGTGGTGAACCCGGATGCGGTATTGCGGGAGCATGCCCAGATCAATCGCTGGCCGATTTTGAGCTGGACCTGAGAGTAATTTATTGCCTGAACCGGCCTATTCGCGGGTGAACCGCTCCCACAGGGATCGCACAAATTTCGAATCTGCGGTGATCCTGTAGGAGCGGGTTTACCCGCGAAAAGGCCAGGCCTGCTTACACCAGGCTAGGGTCAATCACCATCACCAGCTTGCCAGAGACCTGATTAGTCTCAAGCTCGGCATACGCCGCCTGGGCAAACTCCACCGGGTAGGTGTCAACCAGCTGCGGCGACAACCGCCCTTCGGCAAACAGCGGCCACACCTGCTGTTGCAACTCACGCAGCAGCTCCGCCTTGAAGCCGTCATCGCGGTTGCGCAGCGTGGAGCCGGTAATCTCCAGGCGCTTGCCCAGCACCTGCGCCAGGTCCAGCTCGAACTTGCGCCCACCCATCAAGCCGATGATCACCCAGCGCCCGTCGCGGGCCAGCAGCTTGAGGTTTAGCTCACCGTAGCTGGCACCCACCGGGTCGAGAATCACGTCGAACGGGCCAAAGCCTTCCAGCGCGTCCAGGTTTTCGTTACGTACCACGCCCCCTGTCGCGCCCAGCGCTTCGCAATAAGCCAGGCGGTCCTGCGAACCGACACTGACCCACACCGGGCTGCCAAACGCCTTGCACAACTGGATAGCGGCCGAGCCCACGCCACTGGCGCCAGCATGCACCAGCACTTTCTCGCCAGCCTTCACAGCACCGAGCTGGAAGATGTTCAACCAGGCAGTGGCATACACCTCCGGCAACGCCGCGGCTTCATGCAGGCTCAGGCCCTCGGGCACAGGCAGCACGTGACGCGCATCGACCACCACTTCCTCGGCCATGGCGCCACTGGCCAACAGCGCGCACACACGGTCGCCCACGCGCCAGTCGGCACCGGCGCCCACTTCCTCAACCACCCCGGCACACTCCAGGCCCATGTACGGGCTGGCGCCCGGCGGTGGCGGGTACAAACCTTTCATCTGCAGCAGATCGGCGCGGTTCAGGCCCGCAGCAGCCACGCGAATGCGCACTTGGCCCGCGTCACAGGCCGGGCGTTCGGCCTCGACCCACTCCACATGTCCGTCAACGCCTTGCAATGCCTTCACAGTGCCTCCATAGTTGAATCATGACTGGGCCTGGGGTTGCTTACCTCAGGCTTTTTGCAGTATTTGCCCGGCTCCATGGAACCGGCAACGGAAAAGACGGCCTACTATGCGTGATCAATTGCCTCCACGTCGAATCAGCATGAAGCATTTCCTCCCAAGCACCGCCCTCGCCGTCATGATCGGCCTTGGCAGCCTCACGCTCGGCGGCAATGCGACGGCCGCCAACAAATGGGACAGCCTGCAGCCAGACCGCGACGAGATCGTCGCCAGCCTCAACGTGGTGGAATTGCTCAAGCGCCACCACTACAGCAAGCCGCCGCTGGACGATGCCCGTTCGGTCATCATCTATGACAGCTACATCAAGCTGCTGGACCCAGCACGCAGCTACTTTACCGCTGCCGACATTGCCGAGTTCGACAAGTGGAAAACGCAATTCGACGATTTCCTCAAAAGCGGTAACCTGGACCCGGGCTTCACCATCTACAAACGCTACCTCGACCGCGTCAAGCAACGTCTGGACTTCGCCCTGGCCGAGTTGAACAAGGGCGTGGACAAGATCGACTTCACCACCAAGGAAACCTTGCTGATCGACCGCAAGGACGCACCGTGGATGAAAGACCAGGCCGAGCTCGACGACCTGTGGCGCAAACGCGTCAAGGATGAGGTGCTGCGCCAGAAGATCGCCGGCAAGGAACCCAAGCAGATCCAGGAAACCCTGACCAAACGCTACAAGAACCAGCTGGCGCGCCTGGACCAGACCCGTGCCGAGGATATCTTCCAGGCCTACATCAACACCTTCGCCCAGTCCTACGACCCGCACACCAACTACCTGTCGCCGGACAACGCCGAAAACTTCGACATCAACATGAGCCTGTCGCTCGAAGGCATCGGTGCGGTGCTGCAAAGCGACAACGACCAGGTCAAGATCGTGCGCCTGGTACCGGCAGGCCCGGCAGCCAAGACCAAGCAGGTGGCCCCGGCCGACAAGATCATCGGCGTGGCCCAGGGCAACAAGGAAATGATCGACGTGGTCGGCTGGCGCCTGGACGAAGTGGTCAAGCTGATCCGTGGCCCGAAAGGCTCGGTGGTGCGCCTGGAGATCATCCCGGCCAGCAATGCACCTAGCGACCAGACCAGCAAGATCGTGTCGATTACCCGCGAAGCCGTGAAGCTTGAAGAGCAGGCGGCCAAGAAGTCGGTGCTCAAGCTGAAGCAGGACGGGCGTGACTACAAGCTGGGCATCATCGAGATCCCGGCCTTCTACCTGGACTTCAAGGCCTACCGCGCCGGTGACCCTGAGTACAAGAGCACCACGCGTGACGTGAAGAAGCTGCTCACCGAACTGCAGAAAGAGAAAGTCGACGGCGTGGTCATCGACCTGCGCAACAACGGTGGCGGCTCGCTGCAGGAAGCCACCGAGCTGACCAGCCTGTTCATCGAAAAAGGCCCGACCGTGCTGGTGCGCAACAGCGACGGCCGCGTCGACGTGCTGGAAGATGAAAACCCGGGCGCCTTCTACAAAGGCCCGCTGGCGTTGCTGGTGAACCGCCTGTCGGCCTCGGCTTCGGAGATTTTCGCCGGTGCCATGCAGGACTACCACCGCGCGCTGATCATCGGCGGCCAGACCTTCGGCAAAGGCACCGTGCAAACCATCCAGCCGCTCAACCATGGCGAGCTGAAGCTGACCCTGGCCAAGTTCTACCGGGTTTCCGGGCAGAGCACCCAGCATCAGGGCGTGCTGCCGGACATCGACTACCCGTCGATCATCGACACCAAGGAAATCGGCGAGAGCGCCCTGCCCGAGGCCATGCCATGGGACACCATCCGCCCGGTGGTCAAGCCTGCGGCCGACCCGTTCAAGCCGTTCCTGGCCCAGCTCAAGGCGCAGCATGAAGCGCGCAGCGACAAGGATGCCGAGTTCACCTACATCCGCGACCGCCTGGCCCTGACCCAGAAGCTCATGAACGAGAAAACCGTCAGCCTCAACGAGCAGGAGCGCCGTGCGCGCCACGATGACATCGAGGCCAAGCAGCTGGCACTGGAAAACATCCGCCGCAAGGCCAAGGGTGAAGAGCCGCTGAAAGAGCTGAAGAAAGAAGACGAGGACGCGCTGCCGACCGAGGATGAAAACACCAAGCCGGAAGACGACGCCTACCTGTCGGAAACCGGTCGCATCCTGATCGACTACCTCAGTGCCAGCACCAAGGTGGCCAAGAAGTAAGGCGCTGCAACGATGATGGCAGAATAATGTGACCTGTCATCAAACAGTCATCGCGCTGTCGTGAAATACGAGGGCCGGGCATGCAGATGCCCGGCCCTTTCATTTTCAGGAATACGTCATGACCGTTGCCGAACAGCTCAGTGCCTTGAGTGCCATCCTGGCTCAACGCAGTATTCACAGTCTGTTCCAGCCGATCATGTGCCTGAGCGAACAGCGGGTGTTCGGCCATGAAGCGCTGAGCCGCGGCCCGTCCAACAGCCCGCTGCACGCGCCGTTGAACCTGTTTACCATCGCCCGCCAGGCTGGCCGCCTGACCGAACTGGAAGCCGTCTGCCGGGAAAGCGCCTGCCGTCGCTTCAGCGAGCAGCAATTGCAGGGCAAGCTGTTTCTCAACATCTCGCCAGAATCGCTGCTGGAGCCACACTACCCGTCCGGCCTGACCCTGAAACTGCTGGAGCAGGTCGGCCTGCCGCCCAGCCGGGTAGTGATCGAGCTGACCGAGCACACCCCCACCGACGACTTCCAGCTCTTGTCCAATGCCCTGCACCATTACCGCGACATGGGCTTTTCGATTGCCATCGACGACCTGGGGGCGGGCTATTCCAGCCTGCGGCTGTGGTCAGAGCTGCGCCCTGAATACGTGAAGATCGACCGGCACTTCATCGACGGTATCCACCGCGACCCGCTCAAGCGCGAGTTCGTTGGCTCGATCCTGCAGATTGCCCGGGCCTCGAAGGCGCAGGTGATCGCCGAAGGGATCGAGCTTGCGGAGGAACTGGCGGTGCTGAGGGAGATGGGGGTGGACCTGGTGCAGGGGTACCTGCTTGGGCGACCGCAGGAGCTGGGGGTGCGTGCGTTACCGGCGCTGATGAGTATGCCGCCGGCCGAGCATCCATCTGTGCGGTTGAATGCCACCATTGGGCAGTTGCTGGAGCTGTTTGGGCGGCATCAGCATCTGGATGCGTTGGAGGTAGTGGATGCTGAAGGCAGGGCCTGTGGATTCATTCACAGGGATAGGTTGACTGTTCCGGCCTCTTCGCGGGCAAGACCGCTCCCACAGGATCTCCACCACACTTAAGAATGGTGGTGTACCTGTGGGAGCGGGCTTGCCCGCGAAGAGGCCCAATCAGGCTGTTTCGGGGTAGCTGTACTCAAACACCCGAACCACCTCGGAAGCATGCCAGGAAGCGGCCTCCATGCCATCCACCGGCCCGGCAAACCGCCCTAACCGTTCGACACATTCAAAAAAGCCGGTACGCGGCAAACGGCTGGCGCCCTGGCTGATCACCAGCGAGCTGCGAAGCGGCTGCTCGGCACGGGCATCCAGCACTGCCAGGTATTCCAGCGCGGCGGTCAGCGTCTGCATGGCCGGGCTGGGCAGTTGCAAGCGCTCGATCAGTGCTCGGTAGGTCAGCAAGTGACGTTGACGGCGGGCCAGGTCAAGCTCGCCCAGCAGGTTGTCCCAGTGCTGACGGCTGATCCTGACCTGGCTCATGATGGCTCGCTCCAGCCAGCCACCCCCAAGTGCCAGGCCAAGGCGCGGCGGATGGCTGCATCCGGCTGGCGCTCGCCCGATTCGATCATGGCCAGGTAGGCCGGGCTTACCCCGACGTTGCGCGCCAGCTGCTCAGGGGCGATGCCCTTGGCCTGGCGAATCTGTGCCACTTCGCTGAATGCTGGCAATTGCGCCGCAGCGGCTGCCATGGCCGGTTCGCCGACAACGGCCTCGGCAGGTGCTTGCCCTGCTGCCTTGAGCAGCGCCTGGTACTGCTCCCAGGGAACGACTGCGTACTCGGGTTGACCGTCCCGGCTGATGACCTGAATACCCATTACAAACCCCTTTAAAAAGGATTACAGCATGTAATCCGTAGGCATAACCCTTATGCCAATTATATTACCAACTCCGGGGTCTGTCCGATTGAGGTGCAGTTCAGGCGTTTTTCACTGCGTATTGCGCTCCAGGCGCAGCGCTTCGCGGCTTGCGGGTAGGCGCTCGACCACACGCAGCCGCTCGGGTGCCTGGCTGTCGCGCCAGGCCCGGAAGCGCGCCAGCTCATCGGCCACGGTCTTCAGTACCCAGCCCAGCACTGCAATGTCATCAAGGAAGCCCACGCCCAGCAGCCAGTCGGGGATGGCATCGATAGGGCTGACGAAATACAGCAGGCCGGCCACGATGGTGACCAGGGCCTTGGGGCTGATGGCACGGTATTCGCCGCGCCACCATGCCAGGCATAGCGACTGAAGCAGTTTCACGTCCTCGCGCAACTGGCCGATGCGCGGGCCTTTGCGGGCCACGGCGAACAGCAGGGCCGGCAACCGGCCACGGCTGAGCAGGCGCTCGGCCAAGGGCAGGAAACGGGCGAAATTCCAAGGTGCGCTCATGGAGCCTCCACGCGGAACAGGTTATCCACATTTATTGTGGATAACCTTGTGAACAGGGCCACGTTTCTGACCTCGGGTGCCTGCCAGGCAAGGGCCCCGGTCAGATCGGGCGTTTTTTACACAGCCGTTTCAATACGTGGGTAGCTGGCCGCAAACGATTTGCGCCAGAAACATCCTACAGCAACAAGCTGCATTTCCTCGGACAGTATCAGCAGTTACAGGTTCGTCCAATCGTCGTAAACGAAAACGCCCCGTCAGGACGGGGCGTTTTGCAAGAACCTGCCAGTATTACTTGGCGGGTGCTTCTGCAGGGGCTTCGGCCGGGGCCTCGGCTTCCGGCTCGGCGCCTTGCAGCTGGGCCGGGTCCTTGATGGCGATCAGTTCCAGATCGAACACCAGTACCGAGTTGGCCGGGATCAGCGGGCTTGGGCTTTGTGCACCGTAGGCCAGTTCAGCCGGGATGAACAGCTTGTACTTCTCGCCAACGTGCATCAGTTGCAGGCCTTCGACCCAACCCGGGATCACGCCGCTGACGGGCAGGTCAATCGGGCTGCCGCGCTCGACGGAGCTGTCGAACACCTTGCCATCGATCAGCTTGCCTTCATAGTGGACGGTAACCACGTCAGTAGGCTTGGGCTGAGGGCCGTCGGCCTTCTTGACCACTTCGTACTGCAGGCCCGAGGCGGTAGTGACCACGCCTGGTTTCTTGGCGTTTTCTTCGAGGAATTTCTTGCCGGCAGAGGCCGCTTCTTCGCTGGCCTTGGCCAGGCGCTCTTCGGCGCGCTTCTGCAGCGCGGTGAAGGCTTCTACCAGTTCTTCATCCTTGATGCGCTGTTCTTTCTTGCCAACGGCGTCTTCGATACCGAGTGCCACTGCTTTCGAATCAAGGTCTTCCATGCCTTCCTGAGCCAGGCTCTTGCCCATGTTCAGGCCGATACCGTAGGAGGCTTTCTCTGCCGGAGTCTTCAGCTCGGGGCTGCTAGCTTGTTGGTCGCAGCCAGCCAGTACCAAGCCTACCAGGGCAACCGCAGCCGCCAAACGATGCTGTTTCATGCTATTTCCTTGTTCATGCGCCATAAGGGCAATCAGGGTAAAGCCGCGAGCTTAGCAGGCGGCCATCACCAATGGCTACCGGCATAGGAGCGGGTTTTGGTAAGGAAGTTCAGTAGTTAAACGCTTATTCATCAATGCGTTTGCAGCCACTGGCCAGTATTGCCCGGTTGTGTCGGTTTTGCCCGGTTCGGCAGGGGATTTATTTCGTTGAATGCCCGGAGGCCTGCACTCAAGGGTAGTGACCTTCGCGGTACTGCCCCGCCACCTCACGCAGCACCTCGCACACCCACTGCCCCGGCAGGCTCTGCGGCAAGGCGGCATTGCGACAAATACCCACCGAGCCACCCGGCTCCCGCACGCCCAGGTCTAGCTCGACCAGCTCGCCACGGCGCAGGTCGAGCAGCACCGCATCGCGTGGCGCCACCCACAGCCCATCGCTGCCCAGCAGGTAGCGCCGGCTCAGGGCCAGCGACAGGGTTTCCAGGCGCTGCGCCGGCATCTGGATGCCGCATTGCACGAACAGGCTGTCGGCATGCTGGCGGATGGTGGTGCCTGCTGGCGGCAACACCAGCGGATAACGCCCCACCTGGGCCCGCTCGACGGGTGTGCCGGCCAGCAGCGGGTGGCCCGGGCGTACCACCAGGCTCATCGACTCGCTGTACAGGTGCTCGAACGACAGGCCCTGGATCTGCGGGCTGTCGGTCATGCGCCCGACCACCAGCTCCAACTCGCCCAGCCGCAGTTGGCCCAGCAGCTGCGCACTGACCCCGGTGACCACACTGATCACCAGCGCTTCATGGCGCTGGTGCAGGCGGCAGAGCACTTCGGGCATAAGCAGGCCCTCGACCGTCGACAGCACGCCGATGCGCACCTGCGACGGCGCCCGCGCCTCACCACGCAGGCTGCTGACGCCATCGCGCAGGGCCTGCACACTGGGCCCGGCATAACGCATGAAGCGCGTACCGGCCGGGGTCAGTTCGACACCCTGTCGGCTGCGCGCAAACAGGCGCGTTTCCAGCAGGTCTTCAAGTTCCTTGAGGGTTTTGGAAATGGCCGGCTGGCTGATGGCGAGCACGTCGGCAGCCCTGGCCAGGCTGCCCTGTCGGGCAATCTCCAGAAAGCACAGCAGGTGGCGGTATTTGATGCGGGTGTCGAGGTTCATGGGCTGAAGCTTACCGTATTGCCCATGTGGTGGCTGTCTTGGGATTTGTGGTGGGGCGTAGATCGA